>NZ_VKGC01000002.1:0-156941 GCF_007280785.1 Helicobacter mehlei | reverse complement strand
CCCCCCCCCCCCCCCCCCCCCCCCCCCCCCCCCCCCCCCCCCCCCCCCCCCCCCCCCCCCCCCCCCCCCCCCCCCCCCCAATAGCTTATGAATTTGTCCAATCTCAGAATCGGCACCAAACTTGTTTCTCTCATTATTGGGGTTTTGCTTGTCATTTTCATTGTCCTCTCTTTGGTGATCACCCACAAGTCTTCTAAAACCTTGCAGACAGAGGCTTATAAAACCCTCTACAATGTCGCTAAGAGGCATGCTAACCGCATCATCCCCGCTTTTAATCAAGGCTTTGCCCTCTTAGAAACTTTAAGGGAGACCATCCAAAACTCCATTGACAATAATTCCTTACGGGAAGATGAATTGACTAATTTTGTCCGCACAGCCTTTGATGAGGCAAATTGGTCAGATTATTGTTTTCTCTATCTCCCCCACGCCGTCTTTAAAGATTCGCCCAGCAAAGTTATACCCAAACCTATAGATGTAGAGCATCCTATCCCTGAGGGCTTTTATTTGGCTCTTGAGGATACTGATGTCTTCCATGTTGGTGGGATTATCTCCCTCTCCCTTCAAGAAAGTGCCAAAATTTTCAATGGACCCAATATCAAAGAAGTGTTGCGCACAAACAAGGACATGCTGAGTGAGCCCATGCCCATCCACATTGCAGGCAAGGATGTAACCTCTGTTATCGCCACAGTCCCCATCAGAAACAAACAAAAACAGGCAATCGGCTTTATTAGTCTGGCAATCGATCTGACTAAAATGCGTCAAGAGGTGATCATGGATAAGACCAGTTCAGTCTATCCGGGCGATATTATTGCGGTGCTCTCCTCTACCGGGCGTGTTGCTGCTTTCCCAGATACCAACATGATTGGCAAACCCTTAATTGAAGTCAATCCGGGTCCCTTGACAGAGACCATTTTAAAGGCTGCCAAAGAGCATCGCGAGGGGGTATTCCCTTACATGAATATCAGACACCAAGAATCCTTTATCGGACTTGTGAATTTCAGAGTGTGGCGCGATATCGATCAGTTTTGGTCGGTTTTCATTGTTGCTCCCAAGGACGCTATTTTTAAGCCTAAAGACGAACTTGCAAGACTTGTTATGGTAACTGCGTTTTTTTCTCTCATCATCGCCGGGATATGCGTGGCATTTTTGGCTAATAAGATCATCTCTAGGCGGCTCTCTGCAGTGTTAGAGGGATTGGTTACATTTTTTAGGTTTTTAAACCATGAGAAAGTCTCTCTCAAACTCTTAAAGGTGCAGAGTAATGACGAATTGGGGCAGATGGTGGGTGTCATCAATGCCAATATCCAAAAGATTCAACAATCCTTAGAGGAAGACCAACAAGCCGTGTCCCAATCGGTCAGCACGGCTAAGATCATCGAGTCGGGCGATTTGAGTGCGCGCATCACGCAAATTCCAGCCAACCCCCAGCTCAAAGAACTTAAAAATGTGCTCAACACCATGCTAGACACCCTAGAGCACAAGGTGGGGCGCAATATGGATACCATCAACGCTGTTTTTGAAGCCTACAAGAAATTTGACTTCACGGCTAAAATCCCAGAGGCTAAGGGCGCGGTGGAGATCACTATCAATATGCTAGGTCAAGACATCCGCGAGATGCTGAGTGCCTCTTATGCCTTTGCCAAAGAATTATCCTCCCAAAGCGAGATTTTGAAAGAATCCATGCAAACCCTCTCCCAGAGCAGTGTGGAGCAATCTAACTCCCTAGAAGGGACTGCCCAGCAAATTGCCCAAATCACTGCTTCTATGCAAAACACCAGCGCGCGCACCACCGAGATCACCAAACAAGTCCAAGAGATCAAAAACATTATTGCCATCATCCAAGACATCGCTAACCAAACCAACCTTTTGGCTTTGAATGCGGCTATTGAGGCTGCTAGAGCGGGCGAACACGGGCGAGGCTTTGCTGTGGTAGCCGATGAGGTCAGAAAATTAGCCGAGAGAACTGGGAAATCTCTAGGCGAGATCGAGGCCAATACAAACTCATTGGTCCAAAGCATGAACGAGATTGTGTCTAATATCCAAGGGCAGGCTAGCGGGATTGAAGCGGTCAATGAGACGGTCGAACAATTAGAAGTCGTGGTGCAAAAAAACGCCCAAATCGCCCAAGACACCGATCAGATCACCCAAAAAGTCAATGACATCGCTAAGGAAATTTTTGATGATGTCAATAAGAAAAAGTTTTAGAGTGCCATCGTTAAGTTTTACCATGCGTATCCAAGCGATCGCAATCGTAGTTGTTCATGGGGAATTTAGTCAAATGGGGGTAAAATGGGGGAGGTTGGGGGTGGGAGTAGGAATTTCACAATAGGTGGTCGGTGTGCGTTTTTGGGGCTTTTGGGTAATCAGTTGTTCGTGGTTGCTAGCACAAGGGACGGATAGCTTTTTTAGTGCCATTGAAGCGCAGTTAAAAAGCAACACGGCCAAGGGCATTTTGATGTTGATTTTTATCGGCATTGCCTTTTATGTGTGGCGCAATTTGGATCGCTGGCGTGAGATTTTCTTCACCATTTTGGGCGTGGTGTTGGGGATTGTGCTTTTTTTCAAGGCTCCAGCTTTAGCTTCTTGGTTTATGGGGTTGTTTTGATGGGTGCACGCTATCCCGTGCTGGTGATCTCTGTGCCTAATCTCAAAGAAATCTCGACCAAAGAAAAATTCTTATGGCTGAATGCCAAATCGTGGATTTTGGCGATTTTCATTCCTTTTATTTTGTTCCCATGGCTGGGCTTGATCTATGCCCTCTTGCTCTATGGGGTATTTTTAGGACTCTTTAGCATTTTAGAATTTTTTGATGAGGATATCGCCGATATTTTGGTGGCGCGCTCCAAGATCAAAACGCCCAGCGCGCACTTTTACGCTTAAGCCAGTTGCTCTAAGATACGATCCACAATCAAACGCGCGCCATCACTGGAAATCTTAGCCCGAAGCCTTGAACTCACTTCACAAATATAAGGCCCCTCTTTTTTGGGCGTTTCTAACCATTGGATAAAATCAAAGAGATGTTGGGGGTGCAAATCGTGCTGGAAGGTGATCTTAGCCAAGCCCTCTTGTTCAAACTCTAGGGCATTGAAATACTGGTGGTTATTGGCGGCATAGGGGTAGGGAACAAACATCGTGGGCAGATTGTTGGCGCACAATTCCCAAACACTACTCGCCCCCGCACGGCTCACACAAATATCGGCTTGTTTCATTTTCTCCACTAGATGCAAATCAAAGCCAAAGAGATCCACCTCATCTAAGATGCCCAAACCCTTGTAAAGGGCTACCATGCGATCGTAATGTAAGGTCCCGCATTGGTGGATGATCCGCATACCATTTTTGAGCAATTTACGCGCGCATAAAAGTGCAAACTCACTAATGGCTTTAGCTCCTTGAGAGCCTCCTAAAAATAGGATGGTTTCGACCTTGTTGCGCACACGGGCATGATCAAAAAAAACCTGTTGGACTGGGTAGGGTGTTTGGACATAATTTTTTCTTTTACGATCCTCGCCCTTAAAGCTCCCAAACACGCTCTTGGCATAGGGAGCAACTATTTTATTGAGCGACCCCTGCACAGCATTTTGTTCGTGGATAAAAAGGGGCGTGCGGGTGACCATGCTCGCAAAGCTCCCCGGACCTGCACTAAACCCCCCGACACTGACCATGCCTTTAATTTGGTGTTCCTCGATGATTCTAATTGCTTCTTTGGTGCTTTTTAATTGTTTGAAAAGCGCACCAAACTTCCTAAAAAACCCCTTATTGACCACACCCTCCGTGTTCAAAAAATAGCATTCTTTAAATAGATCGCTATGCTCAAACCATGCCTTGTCCTGCCCAGAGGTGCTCCCCATGAACACGAGGTCTTGCCCCCTGCTTTTGAGTTCTTGGGCTAAAGAGCGCGCAATACATAAATGCCCGCCCGTGCCTCCTCCAGTGATTCCCAACATGGTCTAAAGCGCAACTTGGGAACTATTAGATGTTTGCATGCACACAAAGGATTTGAGCATGTCTCTAAAACCAAAATCGGGATAATCCATAATAGAGAGCGCGACCTGAGCCGCATAGGCGTTTTTGGGGTTAAAGATCAAGGGGGCTAAAAAATTCACCATCGACTCTTCTAGTTTCTTCTGGATCACCACCACGCAAAAGACTTCCACCTGTGAATGCGCATCCAACTCCAAGAGCAACTCAATGTATTTGGGGATACTGAAATGATAATCTCTAAGCTTATAGGGATTAGCCAAGATCATGCTAATGGTCCCATCTAGGCTAGTGATCCGACTAAAGAGGTCGTCAATGTGGGTTAATTCTACTTCTAAAATCCGCTCAAATCCTAAAATAGGAGCTTTCAATTCATAGCGCATGCACTTCCTTATGGCAAAGATACCCTAGATAAAGCAAAGGGTATTCCATAAAAGCCTGTGTTTGAGTTAGGCTTTTTACGCTACAATGCGCCCCAATCAAGGAGAGAACATGCCCTATAATATTAAGAGTATCCCCAAACTCAAAAAGTGGATCATCAAATGGCAAACCCGATCGCTGGGCAAACACCTCCATGTGCATATTTTGATCCTTTCTGTCTTGGTGTTTTCCGATCGTTGCGATCTAGACAAGCAATTAGACAAGATCAAAGTCTATCTGGACAGGGCACTTAACCCCAGATTGGCTAGCATGGTTTTTGAGCGTATTTTGGTTAATATCGCTGATTATAATGCCGATGAGCATTTATACCTCAAGGATCGCATGCGGGTCTTTGAACTTTTGGTGCAAAATATCCAGCTTTATGGCATTGTACTAGACATTTGGGATGAGGAGATTTATCAAGATCACCGTGATATTTTAAAAGTTGCGGTCCAGAATGCCTACGACAAGCGTTATAGCTTGGATTCAGAGAGCCAACGCGCTTTGTCTTACCAAATGCGCATCTTTGCCAATAAGCGTGTGCCGTCTGCAAGCTTTAAAACTTCTTAATTTCAGCAATTTATTAGTTTTAACACACTAGAATGGGCGTTTTTTGATACTATATAAGGGAAGCAAGATGAACTTGACACAATCAATCAGAGCAGAGGAAGTGAAGCGTGCATGGGTGGTTTTAGATGCCAAAGATCAGGTCTTTGGGCGACTCATCACCCAAGTGGCGACTCTTTTGCGTGGTAAGCACCGCCCTTACTACACCCCACATGTGGATTGTGGGGATTTTGTGGTGGTGATCAATGCGGGCAAAGTGAAGTTTTCGGGCATGAAACTAGAGGATAAAGAATATTTCACCCATTCGGGCTATTTTGGAAGCACCAAGAGCAAAACTTTAAAAGAGATGTTGGAGAAGACTCCGGAAAAACTCTTTTTCTTAGCCGTGCGGGGCATGTTGCCCAAAACCAAGTTAGGGCGCGCGATGATCAAGAAACTCAAGGTCTATAAAGATGATAAACACCCACACACCGCTCAGGTGAGCAAAAAGGATAACTAGATGACAAAATTTTATGCCACAGGAAAAAGAAAAACCGCGATCGCCAAAGTTTGGCTATCCCATGGGAGCGGAGAGCTAGACATCAATGGCATGGACTTAAATGCGTGGCTAGGCGGGCATGAGTCCATCAAAATGAAAGTGATGCAACCCTTGGTTTTGACCAAACAAGAAGGGCTGGTGAATATCAAAGCCGTTGTTTTTGGGGGCGGGTATAGTGCCCAAGCAGAGGCTTTGAGACACGGGATTTCTAAGGCTTTAAACCTCTATGATAGTGCTTTTAGAGCCATTCTAAAGCCCAAAGGCTTACTAACACGCGATTCTAGAGTGGTTGAGCGCAAAAAATATGGCAAACATAAGGCTAGACGTAGCCCACAATTCTCTAAACGATAGCACGCAAGGGGGGGTGCTATGGCTGTTGATTTAAGAAAAGATAGTATTCCCCGCCTCTTTTTTTATTATTTTATCCCACTCGCTTTTTCCATGATCTCGCTCTCCACCTACTCCATGATTGATGGCATGTTCGTGGGGAACAAGTTAGGCAAGGATGCCCTTGCGGCTGTGGGGGTGTGTTGGCCTATCTTCCCGACTCTCTTTGCCTATGAATTGCTCTTTGGGCTAGGGGCAGCCTCCATTGCCTCTTATTTTTTGGGTAAAAACCAAGCCCACCGTGCGCGTCTTGTTTTTAGCTCCGTGTTTTATTTTGTAGCACTAAGCATGGGGGTGATTGGCTGGGTTTTAATGCCCTTTAGCGATGATATTGCGCGTTTGTTAGGTAGCAGTGAGTTGCTTTTGCCAATGGTGTCTATTTATATCAAGGTGATCTTGATGGGGGCTGTTTTTATGGTCTTGCACCCCTTAGCCGATGTGTTTGTGGTCAATGACAAACGCCCCATGCTAGCGATGATCGCCATGCTTGTAGGCTCGCTAACCAATGTCTTGTTTAACTATCTCTTGCTCTATGTGGTGGAAATTGGCATCCATGGGAGTGCGATTGCCACGGTTTTAGGGCATGCGGTGGGTTTTTTTGTGTTGCTCTCTCATTTTTTGTTGAAAAAAGGGCAACTTTACTTTGTGCGCCGTTTCAATCTGGCTAGCATCATCTCGTCGGCCAAGAGTGGCCTACCTCAAAGTGTCTCTGAGCTCAGTGCCGCCATTGTCATGCTCTTGTTCAACCACACAATCATGAGCACCACCAACGAACGCGATGTCTCCATCTATGCAATTATCATGTATAATGGAATTGTCTTTTGGACGACCCTACTAGCCATTGGGCAGGGTATCCAACCCATTGCGAGTTTTAGCTATGGTGCGGGCTACATCGATCGAGTTAAGGCGGTTTTTATCTTTGGGCTAAAGGCTTCTTTGTGTGTGGGGAGTGCCCTTTACGTGCTTTTTTATTTCTTTGATACCCATTTGATCAAACTCTATATGGATTCAGACAAACTAGCCAGCGATCCAAACTTTTTGCAAGACACCAAGCACGCCATGAATGTCTATTATGCCGGGCATATTCTCTTAGGGCTCAACCTTTTTTGCGCGATCTTTTTCCAATCCATCCAGCGCACGGCGAGTTCTTTTCTCATCACCCTTTGTGAAACCATCATTTTTATTGCGATTTTGCTCCCGATTTTGAGCCATTTTTTTGGCATCCAAGGCATTTGGATTACTTACCCGCTTTCCCAATTCTTAGCCTTGATTGTGGCGGTGTTTGTGATCCGCTATGAGATCAAAAGAGGCACCTTTGCGATGAATCCAGAGCAAAGTCTCCCAAAAAACATGCGATAATGCACCATGCAAATCAAAACCAAATTAGTCCCCAAAGCCCTAAGCCCCCACTACACACACGCTTTGAGCAAGAAAAACAATCAGTTTATCGAGGTGTGTCTAGACCCCTTGCTCTATAAAAAAACTAGTTACTATGTCAAAAAACATTTCGCCGAACATGTCAAATTCAAGCACACCCTCATTCTTTTAGAGACAGAGAGTCTCAAAAAAACCTATTTGCTCAACCGCCTTTTTTACGCCAAATACGCCCTGCACCCCTTCCACCACCCCGACACCTTCAAAACCCTCTTGCAAAAAATCTTGGATCACGCCCACTTGCCCATTGTGTTTAAAGAGTGCCAAACACCCCATAGTGCAGGTTATAGACCTATCTTGGCTTTGGTGCATCGAATCGAGGTGAATGTGGTGTACATGCAATCGCGTTTGGTATTCTACTACACCAATTTTATTGCCCGTGAGTTTTTGCACGCCACCTTTGCGCCCTATATCTTGTTAGAAACACCTTTTAAAGACAAAAGCAACAAGAGAGAGTTCTTGCATGAAACCCACGTCCACATCGATGCGCTCTCGATCTTAATGACCCTTAGAATCCCCCACTTTAAGCATGCCTATATCCATTTTATTTACCCCACCCAAACACTCTATCTAACCAAACAAGAGGAAATCATTTTAAGGGCACTGCGCACACTAGGCTTGGGTGTGATGCACTCCAAAGAGCAGATCAAGCAACGCTACTTAGAACTTGCCAAACTCTACCACCCGGACACCTCAACCCCCTCCTCTATTTATTCTCAAAGCATCTACAAGCAACGCTTTTTGGAAGTGGCAGAGGCTTATGAGATTTTAAAATGCCTCTGATCTATTTTTTGTGCTTGGTGCCCTCTTTATACTCTTGGATCATGCGGTAAATCTCATCTTTAAGGTGGAGTTTTTTCTTTTTCAACGCCACCACTTTTAAATCATCGGTGTTATGCGCCTCTAAAGTGGCGATCTCATCATCTAGAGCGTTGTGCTCCTCAAAAATCCTATTGAAGTGCGGGTTTTGATTGCTCAACTCTTTGATTTCATCGCGATATTCGTGGAACATAACCATCCTTTAAGTGTAATCTTAGCCCTCTATTATAGTATAATGGGCTTTTTTACCCGCTTAAAGGATTGGCATGCCCGCTGTTTTACTCCGCCTTGTTTTAGTCGGATTTTTAGCCTTAGTGCCCATGAGCGCGATAAGTTTTAAAGATCACATGCGCTACAACCTAGGCTTTAACCTCTTCATCATGGACCATGAGGGCTCGACCAAATATTGGGTCAATACCAATACCACACTCAACACGCGTCTAACCCCTGAGATCGGGTTTGCCTTTGATCTCAAAAATGTCGAACAAAAGTTAATGATCGGGGCGTTCTTCTTCCAAAATATCCACACCTACCAGATGAATTTTCCCTCCAAATGGGGCCCTACGATCTATTATCAGGCAAGAGGACGCTCATTTAACTTCTATGGGGGTATTTTTCCTAGAAAATATTTAAACGGGCACTACCCCTTAAATGTCTTTGCGCCCTATTACTGGTTTATTGACCCCAATGCGCGTGGTTTTTTGGTGCAATATAAACCCATCTACAAACCCGAAAAACCTGCCTATTTAGAGGCAGAGTTCATGCTAGATTGGTTTGGGGGGAACTGTTATACATGCAAATACGGGCGCAATGGCTTGGGCAATGGCATGGATCGCTTTAGTTTTATGGGCTATACCCAGCTTTCCATGCTGAAAAATTTCTTGATTTTGGGGGGAAATGCGCAATATTTCCATGTAGAGGATCAATTCCTGCTCAACTGGCCCCATGTGTCTGCTGGTGTACCTAAAGGCTCGGTATATCTCCTAGATCGCCTGTATTACCAAGCCTACGCCAAGAGTGATTTACTCAATCTCGTCCCCTTTATGGAAAAAATCAATTTTTCAATTGGTGTACTGGGGAATTTAGAGAGATTG
This sequence comes from Helicobacter mehlei, assembly GCF_007280785.1. NCBI lineage: Bacteria > Pseudomonadati > Campylobacterota > Epsilonproteobacteria > Campylobacterales > Helicobacteraceae > Helicobacter > Helicobacter mehlei. The sequence goes on along the minus strand of NZ_VKGC01000002.1, from coordinate 147,704 downwards.
CGGCATGTGGATATACCCACCCCCTTTAAAATCAGCACGGGTCTATTTGTGGAAGGGCATTTGCAATATAGAGGGTTTGGAATCAGCGATCTCTTTTTTGCCAGCAAGCATGGCGAGGATTTTTATTACAACAAATACAAAAATGTAGAACTCATCTGTTCTAAGGATTACTGCCCCACGCCCATTTACCGGGGCGTACCCTTTTTCCAAGCCCCCCTGTATAACCGCTTAGACATTTATTATGAGTTTAGAAGCTCTTTTGCGAGCATTAAAACCCAATTTGTCTATAACACCATGAGCGACTATGCCCAAACCAGTTCTTCTTACCAAGTCTATTTCACGGTTGCCCTAGATAGCTACGAATTGTTGAATTTTATCTTGCGGAAAGTCAAACATTAGCAAAATCATAAAAAGCCGATATGTAAGCCAAAACTTAAGGAGCTTACATGCCGGTTTCTATTGTAGGCAATGTAACCTATGTCAATCAAAATGCTCCCTATAGCTCCATTGTCAATCAAAACGCCCTCCCCAAGATCGAAGAGATCAACCAAAAGGAGTTTGTCGAACGCCTGCAAATGGTCCAAGCCACCCGCGCGCTTGAGGAAAATAAAGCCGTGCATCGGGACAAAGAGGAGCAAAAGAATAGCCACCCACAGCAAGAGTCATCCCCAGATCAGCCCGATGCGCGTTGCCACAAAGACAAAACCCATTGCTACCATGGACATTATTACAGCGATCGCGATTTAGAGCGCGCGGTTGAAAATACCCACGAATTAGAGCAATTCGTGGAAAAACATATTTTTGATATTACAATTTAAAAGTTATTCATATTATTATCTTGGTGGCTGGAGGTCATTGTAGAATGGAATAAGCATGGTAACATTGTTAGAAAGCAACAAGGATAGCGCATGGAGTTTGATTACGATTTGGCGGTGATCGGGTTTGGCAAGGGTGGCAAGACTCTAGCTGCCCAAAGTGCTAAGATGGGTAAAAAAGTGGCACTGATCGAACAATCTAGCGAAATGTATGGCGGGACATGCATCAACATCGGGTGCATCCCTTCTAAGGCTCTATTGCACATGGCAACCCATAAAAAAGGTCCGGTGGGCTATAAAGAGAGCATTGAAGAAAAAAATAAGCTGGTGGCATTTTTGCGCCAAAAAAATTACGAAACCATGCAACAAGCCAGGGTGCAGGTTGTTGATGGCACAGCTAGCTTTAAAGACAAGCATACTCTGATGATTTACCACAAGGATAGTTGCCAAGAGATGAGCGCGGCCCATATTGCCATCAACACCGGTTCTATCCCGCTCATGCCCAATATCCCCATCCAATCCCCGCATGTCTATGACAGCACCTCTTTGATGCAACTTGCAACCCTCCCTTCTCATTTGGTTGTGGTGGGTGGCGGGCATATTGGGTTAGAATTTGCCAGCATGTTGGCTGATTTTGGCAACCATGCCCACAAGAACTATACGAAAATCACAATCTTAATGCGTGGGGATACCTTTTTGCCTAAAGAAGATAAGGTCTTCCAAGAGAGCATTTACCAATCCTTAACCCAGCGTGGCATTGAGATTGTTTTAAATGCGCAGGTGCAAAGTATCCAGGATCAATACTTGCACTATGTGGACAGCAAGAGCAACCAAGAGTACACCTTGCAAGCCGATGCCTTTTTGCTCGCCACGGGGCGTGTCCCCAATACCGGGTATTTGCATCTAGAAAAAGCCGGGCTCAGAGTGGGCAAACAACAAGAAATTATCACCAATGAATTTTTAGTGGCTAACCCAGATACGGGTGGGAATATCTATGCTTTGGGTGATGTCAAGGGTGGGGATGTCTTTAGCACCTATGTGAGCTTGGATGATTTTAGGATTGTTTCTAGCCATTTGTATGGGGACAAATCCCGCACCACCCACAACCGCTCTGCCCTGCCCCAGGTGCTTTTCACCCAAACCCCCTATAGCCATGTGGGCATGCGCGCCAAGGATATAGAGAAGTTAGGTCAAAAAGTGTTGGTTAAGACCATCCCTACCGCCTCTATCCCCGGGGCTAGGGTGATTGAGGACACCACAGGGCTTTTGCAGGTTTTAATTGGGGATCAGCCCAAAGAACAAATCTTGGGGGCAAGCCTACACTGCCCACTTTCCCATGAGATCATCAATGTCTTTGCCCTAGCGATTAACCAAAAGTTAGGCTTTAGTGCACTCAAAGACATGATCTACTCCCACCCCTCCATCATGGAGAGCTTTAACACGTTTTAGTGGATATAAAATGCCATCTCTACAAGGCGTTTGGCATAAGCCCATTCGTTGTCATACCATGCCATGATCTTGGCATGTTGGCCCAAACTAAAAGCCATGTCCTCAATCACCACACAACTAGCACTATTGCCTATAATATCCGCACTCACCTTGTAGTGGCTATCCATCTCCAAAATGTTGCGCAAGCGTTCTTGACTAGCCTGCCTAAACACATCGATTAAGGTTTCTGTGGGGATCGAGCGTCCCAAACGTGCGCTCAAATCAATCATAGAAACATCCATAGTCGGCACACGGACACTGCGCCCATGCATTTTGTCTTTAAGCTGGGGGAGCACGAGGTGCAGGGCTTGTGCAGACTTTGTTGTGGTGGGGATGATGTTATGCGCTGCACGGCAACGCCGTTTATCAGTTGCGCCAATCCCATCAACTAGAGCCTGCCCTTTGGTGTAACTATGAATCGTGGTTAAAAGCGCGCTTTTAATTCCAAAGTGTTCGTCTAAAAGCATGCAAATAGGGGCTAGGGCATTGGTGGTGCAAGAAGCGTTGGAAATAATGGGCTGGTTGTCATAAAAATGGTGATTGACTCCTAGTACAAAGGTTGCCGGATTGTTGGGATCGGCATTTTCAAAAGGCGATCCCAAAATGACCTTTTTAGCACCCTGCTCCCTAAACACCTCCAAAGCGGGTATGTTAGAAAATTTTCCCGAAGTTTCCAATAAAACATCGATTCCGCTTAAATCCAAATCTTGTGGGTGGGCATTTTGGGTGATCTCTAAAATGTGATCGCCCACCACCAGCTTAGAGTTACCCAACTCCACATCTTGGTCATAAATCCCATGCACGCTGTCATGCTGGAACAAATACGCTAACATCTCCCAATCCCCAACATCATTAATCTTGACCAAGCATTCTGGATATTCAGCAAGCAAGATTCTAGCCACACAGCGCCCAATCCTTCCAAACCCATTAATGGCAATTTTCAAAACTCTACCTTTGTTTCAAATTCCCCAACTCCCCAGCCAAAATACCCGCAATCTGCCATGTTTTAAGCGAGGTATTAGAGTGCGGTGCTATAATCCTACCACTTTTTAAATTAAAAGGAGTACTATGGCACTTTATGATCGATCTGGCTTGCAACAAGAAGCCTTTTCACACGCACAACAAAGCGAAACAGCCCTTGTTAATTTTGTTAAAACCACCTACAAGTTTTTTGCCGCTAGCCTCTTGCTCGCCACTATCGGCGCGCTAATTGGTTTTATGAATTTCCATATTGCGCTCCAGTATAAGTGGGTGTTTTTCATCGCTGAGATTGTTGCTTTCTTTGGCTTGATGTTCACAAGGAGCATGCCCACCCTCAATATGTTCATGCTCTTTGCCTTCACTTTCCTTTCTGGTATTACCCTTGTGCCCTTGCTGGGTTTTGTGATCGCTAAATCAGGTGCAGCTGCTATTTGGCAAGCTTTGGGTATGACCACCATTGTTTTTGGCGTGATGAGTGTTTATGCCATCAAAACTAAGAACGATCTGGCCAATATGGGCAAAATGCTCTTTATTGCCGTGATTGTAGTTTTGGTCGCCTCTTTAATTAACCTATTCTTAAACTCACCCTTCATGCAAGTAGCGATTGCGGGTGTGAGCGTGATCCTATTTAGCTTGTTTGTGGCTTATGACACCCAAAACATCATCCGCGGTCTATATGAAAGCCCTATCCAAGCAGCCACAGCACTTTATATCGACTTCCTCAACATCTTTGTTTCGCTCTTGCAAATCATGGGCATTATGGGTGGCCGCAACGACTAGAGATTTTGAGCGTCTCTTAGATGCTAATTTAAACCGCTTCAAGGAGGGGGTACGGGTGGTAGAGGATGTGATGCGCTACCTCTACGATCACGCTGAACTGGCCTTGAAACTTAAAAAAGTGCGCCACAACGCCACCTTGATTTTCCAACAAAATAACTTGGATTTATGTGCCCTTTGTGCTGGGCGCGATAGCCAAAACGATGTCCTAGTCGATTCGGACTTTAGCAATGCCGGATCGTGTTTGCAGATGGTGCAGGCTAATTTCAAACGTGCCCAAGAGAGCGCACGGGTGCTAGAAGAGTGCTTTAAATATCTGATTGCATTCGCTAAGCCAGCGGATTTTAAATCCTTGCGCTATGAATTATATACTCTTGAAAAAGAATGTATTGCTTTGATCCAAGCCTAAATATGAGTGCTTGTTTGGCAGATTTGGCTATAATCAACCATCTTAACACAAAGGACTTTGTATGCAACACCCCAAACCCCTACACCATGGCGATCTCAACGCCTTTTTGCACCGCCGTTTTGCGTGTAAAAAATTTGATGCCAGCTACACCTTACCCAAGGAAACCCTAGAGCTCATCTTAGAGGCTGCACGCCTAGCCCCTAGCTCTTATAACACCCAGCCTTGGGAATTTGTGGTCGTGCGTGGCAAGCTCAAAGACCAGCTTTTACCCCATGTGTTTTTTAACGCCGATATGATCCAAAGCTGTTCGGCTTTGGTTGTGGTGGGCTATATGCATGCGGGTTCTCTCAATGCGGAGTATTTGCGTGGGTTTTACACTCAAGAATACCATCAAAGAGTCGCTAATGGCGTGGAAGCCTTGCTCAAAGATCGCTTGAAAAACGATTTGACCTTGATTGAGGGCTACATGAAAGAGCAATGCTACATTGCTGTGGGGCAGATGACCCTAGTAGCCACCCTTTTAGGCGTGGATTCGTGCATCATTGGAGGGTTTGATGCCATTAAGGTCAAACATGTTTTGAATGCGCATTTTAACCCCCCCCACATCGCTTGTTTGGTGGCACTGGGTAAGGCAGACATGCCCACCACTAAAAAGGCACGCAAGCACAAAGATAGCGCAATCAAGTGGCTTTGAGTAAGTAAAAATTTTTGTGGGTGAAGGTTTGCGCCACGATCTCCAAATTGATGGGCGCATCTAATAGCCCCAAATTAGGGACAATGATGATGGGTTGGATACTCTCCAAACCAACGAGCTTTTGACGGATATGGAGTTCTTGCTCATAACTTAGGGGGGTGAAACTAGGCAGATTGAGCAAAGTTGCCACGCCCCTATGATCTAAAAATAGACTTTCATCTTTCACACTCACGCCTAGCATAATCTTTAAAGGCTTGATCTCCAAATGGTGTTGTTGGGCTAACATTTGTTCGGCTAAAGTCGCCTCAATACTATAAAGTTGGATCGTTAAATCCTTGATCACGACCTGCTTGCTCATCGAATGATTCAAAATCACGCTTGGGATCACTTGATCACCCACATGCACAACGCCCCTAAGCAGTAAATAAGTTTGTAAACTTTGTTGTAAAAGCTGGTAATCTTGACGGCTTTGCTCCAATTCATCCCGCTGGCTAAAAACTTGGAGGCGTTTGGTGATGCTAGCCGGGTGGATCTGGCGGCTTAAAGGGCTGATTAATTCCATGCATGGTTTGTCTTGGGCTTGGCGTTGGTCATTGAGGGCAAACTGACACCCGCAATAATTTTGGCGATAAAGTTTGTCGCGTTTGGCTAGGGCATTTTGTTTGGTTACTCCGCCCTGTGCGCGCACATTCAAATAGAGAAACTCCAGCCTGTAACGCCCCGCAATTTTTTCCCCCTGTTGTTTTAAAACCACCTGCTCTTTCATCGGGCTTGAGAGTAAAGTGGTGCTAAAGTGCTGGACACCCAGCATTAAGGCGAGTTTAGCGCAAGCCTCCAAACGCACATCAAAGCAGACATTGCAACGCGCCCCCTTTTCTTTTTCTTGTTCTAAACCTTTCACTGCCTCCAGCCATGCGCTCAAGGCGTATTCACCCTCAATGAGGGCAATATCCAAGTGCGCACACGAGCGTTTGACATCTTGGAGGCGTAATAAATATTCCTCATAAGGGTGTATGTTGGGGTTATAAAAAAACCCTACAAGAGAGCTTGTTGGGTAGAGTCTAGCCAATTCTTGCAAAAAATAATGGCTATCCACTGAACAGCAAATATGCACCAGTATCTGATCGGGTGCGCTCATTTTTTAAGCACCATATACACATAATAGCCCACACCGCCCACCAACACGCCGATTAAAAACATGAGCAAAAATAAGTCCAAAAAACCCATCGCCAACCTTGTTTTTGGGATTATAGCATAGCTAGCCCGCTAGGTAGCATTTTAAGTATTTTTTCTCTATAATGGGGGATCGCCTAAAATTGGACTTGAAATGGGATTTAAGAAAAAGATTGCATTGGTGTTAGCCACCGTTTTATTAGTAGGCTTTGGCACTTTTGGGGTTTTTATCGAGCGTTTTGTGCAAAAAATTGTGGTGAAAAGTGTCAAGGCTAATTTGCTAGAAATGGCGCACTCTAGCACGCGTTGGATTGCCGCTTGGAATGAGGATGACTTGCGTTTGTTCAAAATTGGGCTAGAACGCGTCGAGGCGTTAAAAATAACGCCTAACCATCTCCCTAATTTGGAACACTTGCGCGCAATTCTCTCTTATACCAACCAGACCCTACAAGCCTTGCACGTCTATATTGGACTGGAGAATGGAGCGATGTATTCCACCTTAGAAACGCCTAAAGGTTATGATCCTAGGGTGCGCGATTGGTATAAGAGTGCCAAAAGTTTGAAGAAGGCTGAGTTTTACGGTGAAATTTACAAGGATGCCTTTACACAAAAGTTGGTCATGGCCTATAGCGCGCCTCTTTATGTTGATGGGGAATTTGTAGGGGCTATGGGGGCGAGCGTTCCCCTGACTTTTTTCACCGACCATGTCAGCCTCTTGCGTTTTGGGGAGGAAGTGGGGGTTAGCATTTTGAGCGATAAGGGTTTTGTCATCACTTCAACCCGCTTAGAGGCAGGGATTGACATCCACAACTCTAACTCTGCGCTTAAAAATCTTTTTGACAAGATTGTAGCCCGACAAGAGGGGGTTTTAGTCCATACCGATCAAGGCCAAAAGGAGTTTTTGGTTTTCACCACGGTGCCTAGGTATAATTGGAAAATCATCGCGCGTATCCCTGTTAGTTTTGCCCTTAAAAGCGTGTCCTCTTTGCGGATTTTAATGTTTGGCATCTCTAGTTTTTTCTTGCTCCTAGTCTTGCTTGTCATGATCTCTTGGATTTACTACCTAGCCATGCCCTTAGAACGTTTAAATAGCTTGAGTTTGGACTTGACCAAGGGTAGTCGCGATTTGACCAAGCGTATCCCTCTCACAGAGGAGCAAAAGGGCAAAACCAAAGATGAGATCATCTCCATCGCCCAGCACATCAACACCTTTATTGAGCACATGCAAACCATCATGCTCAAATTCAAAAGTAGCGGATCGTCAAATGCCAATATCGCCCAAAGTGTGCGCGCTAAGGTCATCGAGATTCACAAGCGTGCAAGTCGGGCGATTGAGGTGCTCAAGGGCACGTATGATCGCAGTGAGAGCAATGCAAACAAGGTGCTTGATTGTTTGCAAAACACCAATAGCAATAACGAGAAGCTATACAGCACGGGCGCGCAACTCCAGCAAGTGCAAGAACAAATGGAGTCCCTCAATGCACGCTTAAACACCAATGCCAAACAAAGTGTAGAGTTTTCGCATAAACTTGAGGAGACCTCTCGAAGCACGGATAACATCAAAGAGGTTTTAACCATCATCGATGACATTGCTGCCCAAACCAACTTATTGGCCCTTAATGCCGCCATAGAGGCCGCGCGGGCGGGCGAGCATGGGCGCGGATTTGCGGTGGTGGCTGATGAGGTCAGAAAATTAGCCGAAAAAACGCAAAATAGCTTGACAAGTATTAATTCTACCATTAATGAGATGGTACAAAGTGTGGGCGATGTGAATCACAGCCTCAATCAGAATGCCCAAGAACTCGTGGAAACCGCCAAGTTAGCCACCAGCGTGCAGACGATTATGCAAACCAGCATGCAGAATATCCAAGAAGTGATCGATAACACCCGTGCAGATGTCAAAGAATTAGAAAGCGTGGTTGCGCACACCCAAGAGATGAACGATGAAATCAGCCAAATTAACACCATTGCTAGCCAGAACTTAGAAGACATTAGCGATATCCACAAAGCCAGCGACACCTTTGGCGATATCGCTAACGAGCTTAACGCAGATTTAGAAAAGTTCAAGGTTTAAGGCCACAAGAAGGCTTGTAAGATTATGTGCCATTTCAAATAAAATGATACGGTTACTTCTCTTAGCTTTCTTGGTCTTAAATCTGCAGGGCAAAGAACATGTATTGACTATCATGATTCCAATGGAAAAACCCAAAGAAGCTAAAAACACCCAATTTTTCAAGGCGTTTAAGACACTCTATGACTACATGGACAAGTCTTTTAAAGAAATAGAACCTCATGATCCAAACGAGAGACAGTCTTATCCCGATCGTCTATCAATCATGGCAGATTATACAGATGCCTCCATCCCCCTAGCCAAAGCTGTAGCTAGGCAAATACCCTTTCTTCAAGAATTTAAACCCAAAAACCAAAGAGAAGAGCTTTTCTTAGCCCATGTTAAAGACATGGAAATACCCCATGTCCTAGATGTAATCGATATCCTCACCCCCATCCCCGCTACCCATAGAGTAAAACCAAAAACCGCAGCCCATATGTTTTTAGATTCCGTTGCCTTTCTCTACACACCTTTGTTCAACGCCCACAAGGCTGGGCTAGATGTGATCGCCTATCTCCAACAACTCCACAAGGGAATTTCTCAAAAACAACTCGATGGGAGCATCCAAAAGATCATAAAGTTGTTTGATGAGGGTGTTCACCAGATCGGATTGTTCAACACGACAAGAGATCTTGACAAAGTGTTTAAAAACATTGTCCCCCATCAACCTTTTAGAAAACGCCTCACCCAAGATATGTATTATGCAGGAAAACTGATGGGGGCTTTTAGGTTAGACTGGGGCGAATGGGCTAGTATAGTTGTCAGTACAATCCTAAAGAGTGAAATACCACCAACCTTTGTGTTGGAGAATGACTTTTTTGTATTTGTGAGCAAAAACGCCCAACGCATAGACCCCGAACACCTCTTTGATTACTACATAGCACGGGTGTTCCCCTTAAATCGTAACGCCTCTTTTTACGATCGCTTACAAAATGACGACCCCAAGATTTTAAAAGACACGCTAAACGACCACCCCACCATGTGCCTAAGCCCTAAATATTTAAGCCCCAAATCCCGCCAAACCTGCCTACAACTCTTCCAAGCCCAAACTTACAACGCCCAAGACATTCAAGAGCAATTACACCTTGTGCGTTTGATTTCCATTGATGATGCCCCCTGTGTGTATTTAGACCCTAAGGATAAACTCCAAGTGTTTAAGTCTAATAATGCGATCTGCCAAACCCTACAAAAGATTGAATTTTAAGGGTTCACTTTTAAAGATCGCTCCCATTTCCATTCCGTGTATTTTTTCAGCCACGCAGCAATTTGACCGGCAAAATTAAAACGACCTACACGTCCAATAGCATAGCGCGCACCCAAAGAGCAGATCAAGCCCTTTTCTTGAAAAATAAAGGGCGCATTTGGGGCCTTATCCTCTAGGATCAGCCCAAATTGGCTACCCAAGTAAGCCCCCATTTGGCTAGCTAGCTGGGCACTTGCTGGATAGAATTTGCCCAATGGGTTTTTAAAGGCTGCACAATCGCCCAATACAAATATGCCTTGTTGTGGCATGTCCATAGGTTCTAAAAAGGCATTGACTTCTACTCTAGCGCGCGCGCTCGTCAAAAAGGGGGAGTTTTCTACCACTTGATTTCCCCTAACCCCACAAGTCCAAAAAATAAAATCTGCCATGATATCTTGTTTTGCGTGTTCTTTTTGGACCACCACCCTATCCGGGCAACATTCTAAAATCTTAGCTCCCACCTCTAAATGCACACCTAGACTCTGTAAATAAGCCACGCCCTTTTGCACCAACCGATCAGAGAACATGGGTAAAATTTGGGGCATAGCTTCTATGCATGTGATTTTAGCTTGGCTGGGATCAAACCCGTATTTTTTGAAAAACTTAGGGAGATGATCGCTTAGCGCGCCTATGAGCTCAATCCCACTAAACCCACCCCCGCACACCACCACGCTAAAATGCCCCTTGCAGGCTTGGATGGCTTGTAATAACTCTTGGTGGGTATTTTGTGCCTCTTTGTAGCTAACAAGTGCCCTTGTATGTTCTCTAACCCCATGCACCCCAAAACCCTCACTAGAAAAGCCCAGCCCCACAATGAGCTTATCATAGGCATATACGCCCCTTTGTCCCCGCACGCTTCTCGCTTGAATCTCTAGCACCCGATCCTCTATGAATTGCACGCCACTAGGTAAGATTTTAGAGAGTTCTAGGGCATGTTGTGATGCCCCCATTGCTACTTCATGCAAGAGAGTGCTAAAATAATGCAACGGACTTTTTGAGATTAAAGTAATTTGGCATTTTTTGTGCACAGATACACTCAACGCTTTTAAAAAGGCTAAGGACGCATAGCCTGCTCCCAAAACCAACACTCTTGGTGAATTCATGTGATATACCCTTTGTGATCTGCTAGAGATTTTTTGTATGCATAGACGTAGAATTTTAAACTTGGCGGAGTTGTTGGTTTTCTAAGAGGTAAGTGCGGCTACAATCCCGGGCGATTTTTTGATCGTGGGTGGCGAGCACTAGGATGCCCTTGTTGTCGTGAATATAGGCATGCATGGCTTGCATCACGGCTAGGGCGGTGGTGCTGTCTAAATTGCCCGTAGGTTCGTCTGCAAAAATGATTTTGGGCTTTTTGGTGAGGATTCGAGCAATGGAGAGGCGTTGTTGTTGCCCGCCACTCAGTTCGCCAACATGTTGGTTTAGGGTGTGGGCGATACCCAGAGTTTCTAAAAGTTCTGGAGAAATGGGCTGTTTGCTCAAAATGGAGGCCACTTGGAGATTTTCAAGCGCATTAAAACCCTTAAAAAGGTAGTGGGCTTGGAAAATGATCCCAATGGCATAACGCCTAATATCCAAGAGGGTTTTTAAGGGCAAAGCGTAAATATCGGGATGTTCTAGCAAACCAACTTGACCCTGCAAGGGTTGTAGCATGGTAGATAGGTGGTTTAAAAGGGTGCTTTTACCACTCCCACTCACCCCTAAAAGGGCAATGGATTCTTGAGGGCGCACATGCAGATGCACATCTTGATAGAGCCAAGTATCAAAGCGGTGGGCGATATGGGTGGCTTCTAACATGGTTGTCCTTAATAGATATGATCGCCTAGCAAAGCGGGGGTTAAAATATAAGAGGGGGAAAGATTGACGCTGTGGATGATGGTTTTATTAAAGCGTCTAGCGTAGTATTTTAAGAGCATGCGTTGCAAAAAGGGCTCAATGCTGGGTACAAACCATGCGTTGTTGCTGATGACCACCAAATTTGGGGGGCTATTTTCATAGGCTTGCCTAGAAGTGCCCTCATAGCAGACAAGGGGTCTAAAATCTAAATGTTGGGTTTTGATGTCGCTGAAATGGGGTGCATTGCCTAATTTAAAAACATCGGCTCCAAAAAAGAAACGATCCAAGTAGTCGGCTAAAAAACTAGGTAAGGGCATGCGCTCCCCAAAGGGGGCTAGAATGACTTTATGGGCATAGTGGTAATCCCCCTGATCAAAAACATAGGTAGAGTTGTAGATCGTGTCATTTTCTTCATAAAGTGCGCCGGTGATGATGGTGATTTGCTGGCTTAAGCTCAAAAGTGTGGGGATCAAGTTACTTTTATTGAGCGCGATGGGGAAGGCGGTTTCTGGCAGGATCACTACTTGTTTTTGGGCTTGGATGGCTTGTTGGATGGTGGTCAGATTAAGGGCGATTGTGGCATCTAAAAATTCAGGTTGCCATTTTGTTTTTTGGCTGGTGTTGGTTTGCACCACTTCTAGGGCGTTTGGATCAAGCGTGCTAGCAGGTTGTTTCCAGTTGATACACAGCACCAGCAACACCACAGCCAAGATTTTAGAGGGGGCATATAGGGACTTAAAGAACATAAAATTCTTGTAGCGTTGCATGAAAAGAGCAATCGCCACGATCACGCCTAAGAAACTGAGTCGATCCACTTTGAAACCCGAGTAGGCAAAAAAGGCATCGGGGACAAACCAGTCAAATCCAAAGGGGTGGATGTAGCTAGAGAGCCAAAGGGTGACTATGCGGTATAAAAGGGAATTAAAATAGAGCAGTCCATAAAACACCACCGCATAACACAGCGCGATTAAAACCATGATCAAGGGCATTAAAAAGACATTGTCATTGTAGCGGAAACTCAGCGCACACCAATAAAACAAACCCAAACCCACCCAAAATCCAAAGAAAAAACGCTTTTTAGCCGGCACGCTCAAATATGCCCACACGCTCAAAGGCGCGCTAAAACTCCCAAAGATCATCAAGGGTATGGGGTGATGGGCTAGCAATAGAGCACCATAGACGGGCAATAAAAACAACGGTATACACACACATACAAAGCCATAACCCCTCCATAACGATCGCGCAGACAAAGTACCACCTAATTAATAAAGTTTTGCCTATAATTTTAAGATTATAATTGTAGAATACGGCTTAAAGTCTTAAAAAGAATAGCACTTGTGGTATTAGGGAATGGGCGTTAATGGCTTACTATTTTGATGTTACGCTAGCTGTTTTGATTTTACTCATTGGGATTCGGGGTTTTTACAAGGGCTTGATTGATGAAGTGGCTGGCTTGCTGGGCATTGTGGCAGGCGTGTATCTCGCCTCTAGATTTGCCGGAGTTGCCGGGGAATGGTTTTCTGGTCACATCTACCACATACCCAACGACTCACTGGCTACTTTGATAGGCTTTGTGATCGTGTTGGCCAGCATCTGGATTGCATTTTTGATCCTTGGTGTTTTTGTCAGTAAGCTGGTGAATCTGAGTGGTTTGGGCATCATTGATCGGGTTTTGGGATTTATCTTCTCATGCGCCAAGATGTTTTTAGTCTTTGCCTTTCTAGTCTATGGTCTCTCCAGGTTATCAGCCATGAAAGATGTTGATCAGTATTTGCGCACCCATAGTCAAATTTACCCTTATATGCAGGAGGTCGCCTCGCATATCATGCAATTACAAGGCGTGCGCGAGCTTAGCAAGGTGATCCAACCCAAAAGTTCTACAGGAAAGCCCGCAGATAAGCCCGCAGATAAGCCCCAAGAGCCCCCAACCCCTCCCCAAGAAAAAATCAATTTGTAAAGTTTGATCCATGTTTGATAATCCCTATATCCAACAACGCATCCAAAAGGGCGAGCATTTGCGCCAAATGGCTTTAAATCCCTATGACAACCAAGTTACGCGCACTCTAGAAAATGCCACATTTTTAGAGCACTTTAAAGACTTGCACGCCCAAGAAGAGTCTAAAGACCCCAGTAGCGTGCATGCCCTCGTGGGGCGGGTGCGTTTTGTCCGCTTGATGGGCAAGGCGTGCTTTATGAAGATCGAAGATCAAAGTGCCTTAGTACAAGTCTATTTGTCCCAAAACGATGTGGGTAAAGAAGGTTTTGAGAACTTTAAAAAATGCGTGGAAGTGGGGGACATTCTCAATGTAACGGGCTACCCCTTTGTTACCAAAACGGGCGAATTGAGCCTACACGCCACCACTTATAAAATCCTCACCAAAGCTATTGTGCCCTTGCCTGAAAAATTCCATGGCTTGAGCGACATTGAGTTACGCTACCGCCAACGCTATGTGGATTTGATTGCCAACCCCGAAGTCAAAGAGGTTTTTAAAACCCGTAGCCAAGTTGTGGCTATTATCCGCCGTTTTTTTGAGCAAAGGGGTTTTTTGGAAGTGGAAACTCCGATGATGCACCCCATCGCTGGAGGGGCTAATGCACGCCCCTTTATCACCTACCACAATGCTCTAGAGGTGGAACGCTACCTGCGTATCGCCCCTGAATTGTATTTAAAACGCTTGGTGGTGGGCGGGTTTGAGGCGGTTTTTGAGATCAACCGCAATTTCAGAAATGAGGGCATGGATCACTCCCACAACCCCGAATTTACGATGCTGGAATTTTATTGGGCGTATAAGACTTATGAGGATTTGATCGCGCTGACCCAAGAATTATTCCATGAACTCTTAAAAACCCTCCAACTGCCCACCCAAATCCCCTACCAAGACTTAATGATTGACTTTAACGCCTTTAGTGTGATGAGTTTTAGGCAAGCACTCTTGGAAATTGGAGGCATAGCGTTGGGAGTTTTAGAAGACCCCGAGCAATTAAGAGATTTTTTAACCCGGCAGGGGGTGACCTTGGAGGTGTCTTTAAATTACGGGCAACTTTTAGCGCAAGCCTTTGATTTGCTTGTAGAACCCAAGCTCATTAACCCGACCTTCATCACGCAATACCCTATAGAGATTAGCCCTCTGGCACGCCGCAACGATCGTGATCCCAGTATCGCCGATCGCTTTGAGCTTTTTATCGCGGGCAAGGAGATCGCCAATGGCTTTAGTGAGCTTAACGACCCAATCGATCAATATACCCGTTTTGAGGAACAAGTCAAAGCCAAAGAACAAGGCGATGAGGAAGCGCAATTCATGGATGAGGATTATGTTTGGGCATTAGGGCATGGCATGCCACCCACAGCTGGGGAGGGGATTGGCATTGATCGGCTGGTGATGTTGCTCACCAATGCCAAGAGCATTAAAGATGTGATTTTATTCCCGGCGATGAAACCCCTACCCCCCAAAGAGAGAGTCCATGAATAGACCTTGTTATGTGCAAAAGAGCGACCCAGAGATTTTTAGCTACCTGCAAGAGGAATTAAAACGCCAAAACGACCATCTGGAGATGATCGCTAGTGAAAATTACACCTTTGAAAGTGTGATGGAGGTGATGGGGAGCATTCTAACCAATAAATACGCGGAAGGCTACCCCTTTAAACGCTACTACGGGGGCTGTGAAGTGGTGGATAAAATCGAACAATTGGCCATTGATCGGGCTAAAGAGTTATTTTCCTGTGCATTTGCCAATGTCCAGCCCCATTCGGGGAGCCAAGCCAATATGGCAGTCTATCACGCTTTGCTCAAGCCCTATGACAAGATTTTAAGCATGGATCTAAGTTGTGGGGGGCATTTAACGCATGCTTCCCCGGTGAGTTTGACGGGCAAACATTTCCATGGCTTTCACTATGGAGTCAATGATCAAGGCTGGATTGATTATGACCAAGTGCGCCAAATCGCTAAGTTGGTGCGCCCCCAGATTATTGTTTGCGGGTATTCAGCCTATCCTCGCGAAATTGATTTTAAGAGTTTCCGCGAAATTGCTGATGAGGTGGGTGCATTTTTGCTAGGCGATATCGCCCACATTGCTGGGTTGGTCGTGGCTGGCGAGCACCCCCACCCCTTCCCCCACTGTCATGTGGTGAGTAGCACCACACACAAGACCCTAAGAGGTCCTAGGGGCGGACTGATTTTGAGCAATGACGAGCAAATCGCCACTAAAATTAATCGTGCCATTTTTCCGGGCACACAGGGTGGGCCTTTAATGCATGTTATCGGGGCTAAGGCGGTGGGATTTCTAGAAAATCTCAAACCCACTTGGAAAATTTACGCTAAACAGGTGAAACAAAATATCCAAGTCTTGGCGCAAGAACTCTCCAAACGCGGGTTTGAGCTGGTGAGTGGGGGGAGTGATAACCACTTGATCTTGATGCGTTTTAGCGACTTTACGGGCAAGGATGCCGAACAAGCCCTAGGGCGCGCAGGTATTGCCACCAACAAAAACACGATCCCGGGTGAGACTAGAAGCCCTTTTGTAACCAGCGGATTAAGGCTAGGTTCAGCAGCTCTGACTAGTAGAGGCATGGAAGATAAGGCTTTTGCCTTCATTGCCAATAAGATTGCTGATGTGCTAGGGGATATCCACAACACAGACAAACAAGCCCGCATTAAAGCTGAGGTTGCCGAATTTGTGCGCCCCTATCTAAGTTATGACTCCCCCATCTTTTAAAGGATAATAATGACTGAGATGGATTTAAAACTCATTAAAATGCAAACAAGCCATTATTTTGAGCTCAAACTCGGTTTGGGGCAGAGAGTTACGCATTTGGGGCGTTGCTACTATGACAAGTTCGAACGAGTCGATGCCTCTTTGAGCTCCACGCTGATTCAAAAACATTGGAAAAAAGAGATCACCATTGCACATGGCTTGATTTTGGCTAACAACAAGGTCGAAAATATTGTCTTTGATTACAACGGACGCACTCCCGATCGCTTTTACCATAAAGCCCAACTCTTGCTAAGAGAGGAGGGTTTTATCAACTTTACCGCCTATGAGAGCAAAACCCCGGGGCATTTGCATTTGTACGTGCATAAAGGACACACCGAGCTAGGTGAAGGGTATCGTTTGGCTAAGACCCTTTCAATGAGGTTGGCACAGAACCTGCCTAATGAATGGCGGGTTTTTCCTAATAGCGATCTCCCTCCTTTTTTTAATATCCTCATCTTGCCCTATGCTATCTTTGCCAAAGAACGTGGAGCAAGCTGGGCGAAACATTTGTAGGTTTCAGATCATCTTAAAGGAAAGACATGGACAATAACTCCGAACTCAATCAAGAATTGAATAAAAAACTGAGCGAGGCTTTGGCCGAGGAATCTAGGGGTTCTGGGGTTAAAAAGATCTTGCTAATTGCGGCCATTGCGCTCATTGTGTTGGCCGTGGTGTTGGTCGTGTTTTGGAAAACCTCTCGAGAGCCAACCAAAAGTGTAGCCACCCCACCAGCTGATCAGAGTTTGCAAAAAGTGGGCAATATCCATGATAATAACTTTGAAAACCTGACCTTAGAACCCTCGGCTAACAAAAAACAAGAAGATAAGTTTGACAAAATCGTACAGGACATCCAAGCCAGACAAGCTAAAACTGAGGGCGTGGAAGAGAGTTCCAAGCTTTTAGCCCTCCCCACCAGCCCCCTAGATAAGAAAACAGAACAGTCTCCAGTTAAAAGCGAGTTGCACCCCCAGCCTCTAGAGCAAAAACCGATGCAGGCTGAAAAACCCAAGTCCCTACCCCCCCAACACACCCAAGAGAAGCGTGCTGAAAAACATGCAGAAAAACACGCCCAAAAGCATGCCACAAAGCCCCAAAAACACGCTGAAAACAAGCATGTCGATAAAAAGACTCCCCATGAGGTGAAAAAGCAACCCGAAAAAAGCGCGCAAAAACACCCGGAGAAAAAGCCCCACAAAGCCCCAGAGCCCCACAAAGCCCAAGTAGCACACGCCACCCCGCCGAGCAAACAAGTTTCCCAAGAACACCCCGTCTCCAAACCTAAAGAGCTCCCTAAAAGCGTAGCTAAAGCCCCAACGCCTACCCCCCAAAATCCTGCCCCCAAAGCCCCCCCTGCACCGGCGGCGATCCCCAAAGGCATTTACTTGCAAGTGGGCGTGTTTAGCAAAGCCCCCAACCCGCACTTTTTGGAAACCATCAAGCAATACCCCCACCAAGTCCAAGAGATCAACGGGCAAAAGCGTTACTTGATTGGTCCGTATGCCAATCGCGAACAGGCCGATGCGCAAATCGCCCCGATCACTGAGCACATTGGCAAACCCGTCCATGTTGAGATCAAATAGCTGTTATTTATTTAATGCTATAATGGGACTTTTTATCTTTAAGGAGCATACATGAAAGCAATCCATTCAGAGCGCGCCCCTAAGGCGATTGGCCCCTACTCCCAAGCTATTGAGAGCCACCATTTGGTTTTTGTATCCGGGCAATTAGGCATTAACCCACAAAATGGAGAATTTGCAGGAGAGGACATCCAAGCCCAAACCAAGCAAGCGATGGAAAATATCAAAGCCATTTTGCAAGAGGCAGGTTTGGGCATGCATGCCATTGTGAAAACCACCATTTTACTTAAGAATTTGGATCATTTTAGCGTGGTGAATGAGATTTACGGGAGCTATTTTAAAGAGCCCTACCCGGCTCGGGCAACCTATCAAGTCGCCAAACTCCCCAAAGATGGTTTGGTGGAGATTGAAGCTATCGCACAAAAATAGGGAGAGTGCATGCAAAAAGATGTCGTGGTGATTGGCGGTGGCATTGTAGGTTTGAGTTGTGCTTATGCATTGCATAAACTTGGGCGTCAAGTGAGCGTGATCGAGCAAGGTGATGGGAGCAATGGGACTTCCTTTGGCAATGCTGGGCTCATCTCGGCATTTAAAAAAACCCCCTTATCTAGCCCCGGTGTAGTCTCAGACACCTTGAATCTCATGCTAAAAGGGCAAGCACCCTTAGATATTCATTGGGGATTAAACCCCCAACTCTACAAATGGCTGTGGAAATTTGTCAGAAGTGCTAATGTTAAGGCAGCCAAGCGCACGATGGCATTGTTTGAGCACTATGGTTGGATGAGCCTAGATATTTACCATGAAATGCTTTCTAAGGGCATGGATTTTTGGCTCAAAGAAGATGGCTTATTGATGATCTACACTTTCAAGCACAATTTCAAAAAAAAGGTCAAATTGTGCCAGGAACACTACGATCCCAAGACTTACCAGGTTTTTAACGCCCAAGAAACTCTAGAATACATGCCCGTTGCCAAAGAAGATAGCATTGCCGGAAGTGTGTTGTTGAGCGAAAATGCCCATGTCGATGCTCGGGAAGTGATGGAGAGTTTGCAAGCCTACTTGAAAGAAGAGGGCGTGACTTTCTATTACAACGAAGAGGTGTTGGATTTTGATTTTGAGGACTCTAAAATCAGCAGTGTTTTGACAAACTACAACAAATACCAAGCTGATACAATCATTTTGGCCACCGGTGCAAACCCCTACTTACTTAAGAAAACTAAAAATAACTTTTTGATGATGGGTGCCAAGGGCTATAGCATCACCTTTAGAATGGAGGAGCGTTTAAAGCCCAAGACCTCTTCTTTATTTGCCGACATCTTCTTGGCGATGACTCCTAGACGGCATGATGTGCGGATCACTTCTAAATTAGAGCTCAACACCAGTGACTCGAGTGTTACGGCTTCTCAAATTGCCAACATCAAAAAGAATTTCACCACTTTCACTAAGCCCTTTGAAATGCTAGAGCCCAAAGAGTGGTGCGGGTTTAGACCTCTAACCCCCAATGATATTCCCTATCTGGGCTATGACAAACAATACAAAAACTTGATTCATGCCACCGGACTAGGCTGGTTAGGGGTAACCCTAGCACCAGCTATCGGGCAAATCATCGCTGATTTGACTTTAAAAGGTTGCAACGAGAAAAGCCAAGATACCATGCTCTTCTCGGCTTTTTTTAGAGATTAGTTTTTACACCACTTAAGGATTATCCATGGCCTCTCTCAATGCGTGGTTAGAGATTTTCAAGACGTGGGTTTGGGGCCCCCCCTTGTTAGTTTTGCTTGTGGGCACGGGCTTATTTTACACTTTTGTGTTGAAGGGCCTACAATTTTCTAAAATCCCCCATGCTTTTAAGGTGCTTTGCACCAGAGACAAGCACTCTAAGGGTGATATTTCACAGTTTTCAAGTCTAATGCTCTCTATTGGTGCGACCGTGGGGATTGGGAGCATTATTGGCGTGTCTGTTGCCATTGTTTCAGGGGGGCCGGGGAGTATCTTTTGGATGTGGATCACGGGTTTAGTGGGCATGGCGACCAAATATGCTGAGGGTGTCCTGTCCCTAAAATATAGAGAGGTGGGCAAATTCGGGCACAAGGGCGGTCCGATGTATTACATCAAAAACGGCTTGAACATGCCCAAACTCGCCTTTATTTTTGCACTCTTTACTTTATTGGCCTCCTTTGGCATTGGGAGCATGACCCAAGCTAACGCCGTCTCTTCGATTCTCTTACACCATGCTTCTATGCCTGCTTGGTTCTCTGGGATTGTGATCACGGCCATTACCGGGTTGATTTTAATGGGGGGGATCAAGTCTATTAGCAAATTTAGCGACTATTTTGCTCCCTTTATGGTGCTTTTATACGTGCTCACTACACTTTATATTGTGATCACCCACCCTCTAGATGCCTTGCAGGCTTTCAAGCTTATTTTTGCTGATGCCCTGCATCCCAAACAAATATTAGGGGGCACAGCCGGGGGGGTAACCTTGTTAGTCATGATCCAAATTGGGGTTTCTAAAGGACTCTTTTCTAATGAGGCAGGCATGGGGAGTGCTGCCATTGTGGCAGCCGCTTCTAAAAGCGCACATCCGGTCAAACAAGCTTTAATCACCATGTTACAACCGTTGATCATCACCATGCTGGTTTGTACCTCTACGGCTCTTTTAGTTTTGATGTCGCCTGTGTATAAAGAATTTCACGATGCCAGCTTGCTAACCTATGAGAGTGTGCGCTACTTTTACCCCCATGCTGGCTGGATTGTCTTTGCCTCCACCATCTTTTTTGCCTATTCAACCATTGTGGGCTGGGCTTATTATGGGGAGAGAAGCATTGAATTTACCTTTGGGGAGCGTTATATTTTCCCCTACCGCATTCTCTATCTCATCACTATCTTTGTAGGATCGGTTACCAAGCTAGAATTTGTGTGGAATTTCTCAGACATTGCTAATGCACTGATGGCAATCCCCAATCTCATCGCCCTGCTCTTGCTTTATAAAGTTGTGGTGGCCGAAACGCATGCCTATTTTAACACTTGCCCCAACAACCCCCATGCTTGCCAACCAACCCCCGCGCGCTAGTTATGTAGAGGTCAGTACCGCCGCTCTAGCGCATAATTTTGGAGTGATCCAACAAGCCTGCCAAATGCCCTTAATGGCTGTGGTGAAGGCCAATGCCTACGGTGCGGGTGCGCTAGGGGCTAGCCATGTGTTTATTGAGCAAGGTGCCATTTATCTAGGCGTGGCAACCTTAGATGAAGCTTTGGAGTTGCGCCAAGAGTTTAGCAAAATTCCCATTTTGATCTTAGGCTTCACTCCCGATCACATGGCACAAACTCTAGTAGAACAACGCATCACCCAAACAATTTTTTCACTCAAGCAAGCCCAGCATTTCTCAGAAGTCGCCCTATCTTTAAAACAAACCCTCAAGGTGCATATCAAGATCGATACAGGCATGAGCCGTCTAGGCTTTTTACCCACCCAGCAAAATGCTAAACAAGTGGCCAAAATCGCCCAACTTAAGGGCCTAGAAGTGGAAGGCATTTTCACCCACCACAGCAACGCCGATGCCCTGTATAAAACTTACGCCCTAGAGCAAGCCGGGCGTTTTATGGATTTTTTAAACCAACTCAAAGTCTTGGGACTAGAGTTTAAATACCGCCACATGGCCAACAGCGCAGCCGCTCTGTCTATGGAGAATTACGGCCTAGATTTAGCCCGTGCGGGATTAGCCCTCTATGGTCTGCACCCCTCCATTTACACAGAAGATGCCCTGAATAAAAAGGGCTTAGAATTACAACATGCCATCACTCTAAAAGCGCAAATTGTGAGCTTAAAAAACATTGAGGCGGGGCGTTTAGTGGGCTATGGCGAGGGGTATTATTGTTTAGCACCTACAAAAGTGGGGGTTTTGCCTTTAGGCTATGGGGATGGGTTTTCTAAGATTTTAGGTAACAAGGCTTGGGGGCTCTTGCATGGGCAACAAGTGCCTATCATTGGGGGGGTGTGCATGGATCAGTGTTTTATTGATGTGGGGGATATCCCTACTCAAGAGGGCGATGAGGTGATCTTGCTAGGCGATCCACAAAGCGGGGCGATGGGAGCTAGCGATGTTGCTAAGATTTTAGGCATTATCAATTACGAATCCATCACCATGCTCACCCGCCGCTTGCCCCGCGTGTATATCTAGGCGATTTGATATGGTTTGGTGTGCGCAGACCACCAACACGCCCCACCACACTAACGTTTTAAAGCCCAAAACAATGGTAACCAAGATTCCAAAACGACTATAGTCTTTAGACGCAATGTAGCGATTTACGCCGACTAAATGGAGGGGGCTCTTGGGGGGCAAACAGCTTATGGAGCAAGACAGTCATCTCCAAGCACAATTCAGATTTCAATCACTTCTTCACCAAGTCCTGCAACCAGTGTTTGACCTTGCCATAACACACCTCAAAGACATTTTTATATGGCTCGCTCTCATAGCCAAAACTTTCATGGAGTTTGATGAGGAGTTCTTTTTGCTTCTCATCGAGTTTTTGGGGATAAACAATTTTCACCACCGCGATCAAATTCCCACGCCGACTACTATTGACATCTTTGACCCCCTCATTTTTGAAGATAAAGGGCGCGTGATCGGCGGTGTTGGGTGGGATTTGCAATTCCAGTTCTTTTTTTAACGAGGGCACCATGATTTTACTCCCCAATGGGATAGAAGTGAAAAATACGGGCACTTCAATGTAAATATCATTCCCACGCCGCACAAAATGTTCATCTTCTTCCACCACGGCTTCCAAATACAAATCCCCACGCATGCCCTGTTGGTATTCATTGCCCCGCCTAGCCACGCGGATACGATTTTGCGCATCAATCCCCTCGGGTACATCTAGGCTAAACTCCTCCTTTTGGACTATAAAACCCTGACCCTTACAAGAGCCGCATTTTTCTTTGACAACCTGCCCCTTGCCCTGACAATGCGTACAGGTGCTTGCCAAAGTCATAAAACCTTGCTGGATAAAACTTTGCCCCCTGCCTTGGCAGTGCGGACAAGTTTGGGTCTTACCCTCCTTAGCCCCGCTCCCCTGACATGCCCCACACCATGCTTTAAAATCAAGCTTGATATTTTTTTTGCACCCAAAAACAGCTTCTTTAAAGCTCAATTCTAGGGGTACCAACAAGTCTTTGGGGATTTTGGATTGTGGCTGGCGTTTGCCAAACCCAAAGGCATTGGAGAAAATAGAATCTTCCCCAAACAAATCCGCAAAAATATCGCCCAAATCGCCAAAGCCCCCGCCCATACCCCGCCCCTCTAAGCCTTGCTTACCATAGCGATCGTAAATTTGGCGTTTTTGATCATCAGCTAGCACGCTATAAGCCTCGCTGATTTCCTTAAATTTCTCCTCAGCTTCTTTGTCGCCCAAGTTGCGATCGGGGTGGTATTTCAGGGCTAATTTTTTATAGGCTTTTTTGATGCTCTCTTTATCGGCGGTGCGCTCCACGCCTAGCATCTCGTAGTAATCCAAAGACTCCAAAATAACCTCTCTGCATTGGTGTTAAAAAAAGCATTCTACTTTAAAAAGATTGATTTAGCATTAAAGCTAGCCATGATAATTGGGGGCTTCTTTGGTGATATCTACATCATGTACATGCGACTCTCTTAAGCCCGCAGCAGTGATCTCCACAAATTGGGCGTTTTTAGTGAGAGTGGGGATGTCCTTAGCCCCTAGATAGCCCATTGAGGATCGCAAACCACCCACAAGCTGGTAAATAATATCCGCAATCTTACCCCGATAAGGCACGCGCCCCTCAATCCCCTCAGGGACCAGCTTTTCAGCTACCAAACCCTCTTGAAAATAGCGATCAGAACTCCCCTTACTCATCGCTCCAATGCTCCCCATGCCCCGATAACTCTTATACTGCCGACCTTGATAGATCAGCGTATCCCCCGGGGACTCCTCAGTGCCCGCAATCAAGCTCCCAATCATCACGCAAGATGCCCCCACTGCCAAAGCCTTAGCCACATCGCCGGAATATTTAATACCCCCATCGGCAATAATAGGAATATCGTATTTACGCGCCTCTTGGTAGCAAAAATCCAGCGCGCTCATCTGGGGCATCCCCACCCCAGCCACAATGCGAGTCGTGCAAATGCTCCCCGGTCCAATCCCTACCTTAATCGCATCTGCACCCGCATTGATCAAATCTCTAGTGGCTTGCGCGCTCACCACATTCCCCACCACGACATCAATGTCTAGCTCTTTTTTAATTGCCTCTAGGGTTTTGATAATATTGAGCGAATGCCCATGCGCGCTATCCAAAACCAAGACATCCACCCCGGCCTTGACCAACGCCCTAGCCCGATCGAGTTGGTTAGCCCCCAAAGCCGCTCCCACACGCAAACGCCCCAAATGGTCTTTGTTGGCTTGGGGGTATTCAATGCGTTTTTGGATATCTTTAATGGTGATGAGCCCCTTCAGGATGTCGTTTTCATCCACTAAGGGGAGTTTTTCAATCTTATGTTGGTGCATGATGGCTTGTGCCTCATCTAGACTCACACCCGCATGGGCAGTCTTCAAGGGGGTTTTAGTCATCACTTCCTCCACCCGCTTACTCAAGTCACTTTCAAAGCGCAGATCACGATTAGTCAAGATGCCAATGAGTTTTCCTCCCTTATCAATCACGGGGACACCCGAGATTTTATAATTATCCGTAATGGCTTTAGCTTCCGCTAAACTCGACTTGGCATGGATATAAATGGGATCGTGAATCACCCCACTTTCACTCTTTTTAACCTTCAACACCTCTTGAACTTGCTCTTCAATCCCCATGTTTTTGTGGATGATCCCAATCCCCCCTAACCTTGCCATCGCAATAGCACTTTGGTATTCCGTAACCGTGTCCATAGCCGCGCTCACAAAGGGGATATTTAAACTGATGCGCTTGCTAAGCCTAGAGATCACGCTGACCTCTTTGGGCAAGACCTCTGAATAACACGGGATTAACAACACATCCTCAAAAGTGAGGGCTCTACCGATGGTTTGCATGGATTCTCCTTATCTTAAAATGTCAAATTTAACTCCTGCTCCAAGCCGTAAGCCACATCTAAAATATCCTGCTCCCCAAAAGTCCTCCCAATCAATTGCATGCCAATGGGCAGTCCCGTTTTGTCCTTAGCCACAGGCAAAGAGAGAGCGGGCAGACCCGCTAAATTCACCCCCACGGTGTAAATATCGCTCAAATACATTTGCAAGGGTGTGGCATGCGCATTAAATTTGGGTGCTACGCTAGGGGCCACAGGGGCTAAGATCACATCAACTTCTTTAAAAATTTGGGTGTATTGCTGGGCGATGAGAGTGCGCACCTTTTGGGCTTTGAGGTAGTAGGCATCATAGTAGCCACTACTCAGCACAAAATTACCCAACATGATCCGTCTTTTGACCTCCTCCCCAAAACCCGTGTTGCGACTCAGGCTATAGAGTTCCTTAAGATTAGAGCTAGCAACGCGCTGCCCATAACGCACCCCATCAAAGCGGGCTAGATTAGAACTGGCCTCAGCGGTGCTGATCACATAGTAAGTGGCGACATGGTGTTTGCTCTCTAGCAAATCAAAGTGGAAGGTCTCATGCCCCATTTCCTCCAATAAATGCACGCTGTCATAATAAGCAATGGCAATGGACTCATCGGCTTCTTGCAAATAATCTTTCAGCACCCCGATTTTAAGGCGGCGATCCTTGTCTAAATTTTTAAAAGTGAGCGTGCTCTCTAGGGGAGCACTGGTCGAGTCGCGTTTGTCTGCCCCACTAATAGCATCTAATAAAAGCGCACAATCCTCCACATTTTGGGTAATGGGCCCGATTTGATCTAAACTTGAACTATAAGCCACCAGCCCATACCGACTCACGCGCCCATAAGTGGGCTTAAGCCCCACACACCCACAATAACTAGCTGGCTGGCGAATGGACCCCCCCGTATCACTCCCCAAAGCGGCAATGGCAACCCCGCCCGCTACCGCACTAGCACACCCCCCCGAGCTCCCCCCAGCCACACGGCTTAAATCCCTAGGGTTTTTCACCCCCCCATAACAACTTGACTCGCTGGTGCTTCCCATGGCAAATTCGTCCATGTTGGCACGCCCAAAGGCACACATGCCATTTGCATGCAATTTGTCAATGACCCCCGCATGGTAGGGCGCGATATAGCCTTGTAAAATCTGGCTCGCGCAAGTGATCTCCCAACCCTTGACGTTGATATTATCCTTGATCAAAATGGGTACGCCCGGACCGCTGGAGGCATCTGGTGTGCCGATATAGGCATTTAATTCGGGTTTTTCTGCAACTTTTTGGGCGATCGTGGCTTTGAGTGTGTCTAATTCAGAGACTGATAAAGACATAGCTTGTTTGAGAGTGAGCATAAAATCTCCTAGCATTTTATTTAATCTTAGCAAAATAAGCTATGAGTTATCCTTTAAAATCTCTTGGGCTAGGGTTGTTGGATCGATTTTTAAAGTACACTCCACCGCAACACTATTGCCATGCAAGACATACAAATCACCCACTTCAAAACTCTTCAAATACACCCCCCCGCCCAAAAACTCTAATAGCGCGCTCCCAACACCCCCCATCAAATACGAATCACTAAAGACATAAATTTTAGAGTAACGGGGTAAAATATTTTGCAAATCTGAATCCAAGGGCTTTAAAAAGCACAAATCCAACAACCCCACTTCCAAGCCCTCTGCCTCTAATAACTTCAAAGTCGCATACGCCCGCCCCACGCCATTCCCATAGCCTACCAATAAGATTTTACCCCCCTCTTGAAGCCACTCACACTTGCCTAAGGTGTAGGGTTTAGCCTCAAACGCCCCATCAGGGAGCAAAAATGATCCTCTAGGATATCTAAAGGCACATGGACCTTGATTGTATTGGTTGGCAAAATAAATCGCCTGTTTTAAAGTGGCGTTATCCCTAGGGGCCAGCAAGACCATGTTGGGGATGGGGCGCAAGTAAGCGGTGTCTAGCAATCCTTGGTGGGTTTCCCCATCCTCACCCACAATCCCAGCGCGATCGATGGCAAATTTTACAGGCAAGGACATGATTCCCACATCATGCACGATCTGATCAAATGCTCTCTGTAAAAAAGTGGAATAAATGCTCACAAAGGGTTTAAAACCCTCTTTAGCTAAAGCCGCCATAGAGGTTACGGCGTGTTGCTCGGCAATGGCAACATCCCAAAACCTCTGGGGGTAGCTATCTATGAGTTTGCCAAGCCCTGTGCCCCCGGGCATAGCCGCTGTAACCCCCACGATCTTATCATCTTGGCTAGCCAATTCAAAAAGGGTGTCTGAATAAACCTGTGTGGGGCTCAAGGGCTTAGGAGCACTTTTAAGACTTTGCCCAGTTTTGAGATCAAAGGGCCCTACGCCATGCCATTTCTCATATTTCCCCTCTGCGATTTGATAGCCCTTGCCCTTGGTGGTTTGGGCGTGGATGAGTAAAGGTCCTTTGGTGTCTTTAGCAATTTGGAAGGCTTGGGTGATTGCCTCCAAATTATGCCCATCAACGGGTCCCAAGTAGCTAATGCCTAACTCCTCAAATAAAATCCCGGGCGTGATGAGCTTAAAAGACTCCTCAAAGCGGTTGGCTAAATAATTCACCCCCTCAGGCATGGACTTTAAAATATTTTTGATTTTCTCGCGCAAAGACTGGTAGAGCGGGCGCGCCATCAAATGGGACAGCGCATTGCTGATCGCCCCTATGGGTTTGGCAATGCTCATTTCATTGTCGTTTAACACAATCACTAAGGGGTATTTGCGATCGCCTAGCTCATCTAGGGCTTCATAAGCTAGCCCTGCACTCAAACTCCCATCGCCCACCATCACCACGGGCACATGATCGATACCCTTGAGTGCATAAGCCTTAGCCACGCCCACGCCCACAGAAATTGCCGTGGAGCTATGCCCGGCAATGAAATAGTCATAGGGCGATTCACTAGGGCGCACAAATCCGCTGATCCCCCCAATCTGGCGTAGGGTGCTAAATGCTTCAAAACGCCCCGTTAGGAGTTTATGGGCATAGGCTTGGTGGCTGGTATCAAAAATAAAGGGGTGCTTGTCTTTGTCAAAGACATTGTGCATGCCCACAATGATCTCAATCGCCCCCAAAGAAGAACTCAAATGCCCACCATTATGGCTAACCACCTCCAAAATGCGCTCCCTTAAAAGCACGCAAACCTTCTCAAGTTGCGCGCTCTCTAGCCCATAGACTTCTAAATCTTTGAGAACACATTCCATATCAAACCTTTAAATTATCTAGCACGCTTTCTTTTAAATTTTTGTAACGCGCCATCAAATTCCCATCAATATTGCCTTGAGAACTGCTGATAAGCACCCCGCCCTTAGCGATCGCATCGCTGGGTTCTAGCTTGATTTTGGGTAAATCTTTGAGGTTTTGGGATAAAAAGGGGTAATCTAGGGTATTGACCTTCACGCAAATGTCAGTTGCATCCATGATGTTTTTTAAAAGCTCTTTAGCCAAAGCCAAAGCCACTTCTTGGCTTTTTTGCTCCACTTCTTTAACAATAACTTCCTTAGCAATCTCAACGGCAATCGCGCTTAATTCTTTCTCCAAAGTCTCCAAATGGTTCTGGGATTGTTGCATGGTCTGATCGATTGAAGTTAGGGACTGCAAGAGATGCCTTTTTTCTTCATCAATGCTGGCACTCAGATCGCCCCTTGCCTTTTGTTCGCCCTCACTAAAGCCGATCTTGTAACTATCCTCTCTGGCTTGTTGCAAGAGGGTTTGGCTTTCCTCCTGACTCTTTTCAAATTGTATTTGGAGTTTGGCTAACTGGCTAGAGAGCTCATCGGTTTTTTTGAGCAAGCACTCGATGAGATCGTTTTCTAGCTGGATGGAACGCGTGGGGGGCTCCGGGGGGGGTGTGGGCGCGTTGCTCTGATCGGACTCCTCTTTTTCGGGGGGTTTTTCTAAAGGAAAATCGGCGATGGATTTGAACTCATATTTTTTAATGCTGTGTTTAAAGAGATCTTCTTTGGCAATTAAATTCTCATCGCTTAAATTATTCAACAGTATCTTCCTCTCCGCCCATTTGGATCACACCTTTTTCAGCCAGAGATTGCACAATCTCGATGATTTTGCGCTGGGCGGATTCCACATCTTTAATTTTGACAGCACCCAAGTAAGCCATCTCCTCAATGAATTGATCGCTAGCTCGGCTACTCATGTTGCTTAAAAACTTGGTCTTGAGTTCTTCTGTAGAGGTTTTAAGAGCCAAAGTGAGGTCTTTTTTATCCGCCACTTTGAGGATTTCACGAATCGCAAAGTTATCAAGTCCGCTGATGTCTTCAAAGGTGAACATCATCTCTTTAATGTCATTGGCTAATTTGGCATCGATGTTTTCAATGCGCGCTAGCGTGGTCTTAGCCGCTTTTTGCCCTAAGCGGTTGAAAATTTCGGCCACCGCACGCGTGCCACCCACCTCGACTTTATAGCTAGTCAAGGCCTCCAATTTATTTTCTAGCACCGTAGAGACGCGTTTAACAATTTGGGGTGAGATGTCCCCCAAACTAGCCATGCGGATACTCACCTCCGCTTTCATGTCATCAGGAAAAAAGCTGAGGGTTTCAGCGGCATTAGCCGATTCCATGTGCGCCAAAATCAGTGCAATGGTTTGGGGGTGTTCGTTGATAATAAAGTCAGCAAGTTGCTGGGGTTTGATGCGCCCCAAATAAGAAAAGTTCTTTTGGGTTTGTAGGCTACGGCTGAGCTTCTCCAAAATCACCTTGGCTTGCTCAGGACCTAAGGCCTTGATCAGGAGTTCCTTAGCATATTCAAACCCGCCACTGTTGATGTATTGATTGGATTGTAAAATGGCAAAAAATTCCTCCAAAACAGCCGCCCCGATGGCTTTGTCCGTACCATTGAGCTGGACAATCTGCTTGCTGATCTCGGTGATGGAATCCACATCCAAATGCCTTAAAATCCCAGCAGTCGCCTCCTCGCCCACTTGGATGAGCAAAATAGCGATCTTTTCAGACATCGTATATTCATCAAGTTGTGTTTTTTGTCTAGGAGTTAGTTTGGCCACTTTTTAGTTCCCTTTTGTGTTGGTTACGGCAACCTCATCTTTGATGAGTAACTTGAACAAGGAGGCGATCTCCTCAGGTCTCTCTTTGATCGAATGTTTAACCCTTTCTAGCATAATATCATACTTGACATCTTCTTCGTTGAAACTCGCGCTTAAGCCCAGTTGATCTTCCACTTTTTTACGCATTTCACCAAATTTGTCGATCTCCTCATCATCAGCCTCATCAATGGCAAACAAAGACTGCACCTTCTCTTCCTCATCAGGGTGGATTTCTAGCATGCGTTGGCTAAAGGGTGTGATGACCTTTTTGTAAAAGACAAACAAGATCAAGCCCACGATCAAGTATTTCAGCAAGGAGGAGAAGGGACCCAAAATCTTTTCTGTGGTGGCAACGACCTTTTCATAAGCAGTCATGGGCACATACTTGGCCGCTTTGGCGTTGAACTCAAAATTGCTCACTGCCACCGCATCACCCCTAGCTTGGTTGTAACCGATAGCTTGTTTGACTAAGGCGTTGATCTTATCCATCTCTTCAGTGCTTAACGGGATGTATTCAATGGTTTCCGTCCCGTTTTTATCCACTTTTTTATAACGCCCATCCACCACTACCGCTGCATTCAAGCGGGTTAAAACCCCAAATTCTCCCTTAATTTCACTCACCATCTTGCCCACTTCGTAGTTGGTCGTGTTGGTGGATTTCTCGTATTTCTCTTTAAGCTCGTTATTTTGTAAGCCCTGCACGGGTCCTACATTGCTCACCACCCCGGGCACCCCCCCCACTTGCTTTTTAGGAAATCCCTCCCGTTTTTCCTCCATTGTTTGCTCACTGCGTACGACATTATTAGGATCAAAGGTTTCTTTGGTGCTTTTCTTTTGGCTAAAGTCAAATTCTGCGCTCACCTTAGCCACGACTTTATCCCGTCCGCCCACAATGGGGGCTAGGATATTGGCGATCTTGTTTTCTAAGATATTTTCAAAATTTTGTTTGTAATGCAACTGGGCTTGGGCGAGTTCTCTAGTGGTGTCCAATTCGTCATTTTCCCCCAAAGGCTCGCCATTTTCATTGACGAGTTTAACATTTTCCACCATTAATTTTGGCACAGAGGCAGCAATCAGATTTTTAATCCCCAAAATCTGCTTGGGTAATAAACGCATGTTGGGCTTAATTTTGAGCATCACAGAGGCGGTGGGGGGAATCTCCCGACTCACAAACACGCTATCTTTGGGGATAGCAATATGCACATCGGCTTTGTCGATGGGGGTTAGGCTTTCAATGGTGCGCCCCAATTCCCCCTCAATAGCGCGGATATACTTGATATTTTGATCAAAGTCGGTCGCCCCAAAATCTTTCACATCAAAGATTTCATAACCCACCTTGCTAGTTTTGGGGATTCCCTGAGAAGCTAGAGCAATGCGTTCTTCATAGACCTTTTCTTTAGGGATTAAAATGGTATCCTCTTTGGGAATCTTGTAGGGGATGTGTTTTTGTTGGAGATATTGCAAGATAAGCGCGTTATCGCTATTATCCATACCCTCAAAGAGCACTCCATACCCTGAGAGATCGCCCTTGTCACGAGTGGGGTAGATCAGTAGAAAAACCAAGAAAGCCACCAGTAAGATCGTGGCTGTAACGATTGTAATTTTTTGCTTCCTGTTAAGTCTTGCAAAAAGATCATTAATTTGTTGCAACAACCCCTTAAAATCCACGCACTATCCTAAAAAGCTATCAAAAATCAAATCTTTTTAAACCATTTCGTATAAACCCCTACAGACCAACAAGCCCACGCCATCCCCATCAAAATCCCCCCTAAAACATCTGTGGGGTAATGCACACCCAAATAGACCCTTGTATATGCCATCAAACAAACCCACAAAAATAAAACACTGCATAAACCCCATTTCAACACACTATTCAAATTCCCCAAAGACACCAACAAGAGCAAGAGTCCATAAAAAAGGCTTGCTGCTAGGGCATGCCCACTAGGATAACTAAACCCATGCGCTAAATACAGCTCCCCATTAGTGGGTGGGCGCGTCCTAGCAATCCACTCTTTAAAACTCTTCAGGGCAATCTCACCTGATGAAACACTGAGCACAAACCACAACCCAAAAACATAACGCTTTTGGAATGCGTAAAAAAGTGCCACGAGTAATGCCATGGCGATCACCAATTGAGATTGGGCAAAAAAAGTCAGTGCTTTGATAGCTTGGAAGTAGAAAGCATGGCTTGCTTCTGGCACAGAGGCGGGCACAGGAGGATGGGATCGCACCAACTCAATGACAAAGGCATCTAAATTCCGCACCCACAGGCTATTTTGCTTGACACACACCGCCTCTAAAGCCAATAGCAAGAATAAAACCCCTCCTAATGTCCATAGAAACTTATCCCACTTGGGTATGCCCACACCCCCTGCTATCTCTTGGTAGCCCATATTGTCCTTGTCCCTTGTAGTCATCATCAAAAGGCTATCATAACCAAAAAATGATAAAAAGTAGCCATAAAGGCGGGTGTTAATTTTTCTAAATCAAATATTGGCTATAATGTTGCCCACTTCAAGACTAGGAGAGTCTAATGCCAACTACCATCCCAAATTCTCATATAGAGCCTACACAAGAACTTTCACGACGTGATTTTTTAAAATCTGTTGCCATCACTTCGGCTTTGGGGAGTGCCGGTCTGCTCACACCTCCAGACTTAGAGGCGAAAGCTGAGCAAGCCCAAGCGGGTTGGAAATGGGATAAAGCGGTTTGTCGCTTTTGTGGGACAGGCTGTGGGATCATGGTCGCCACAAAGGACGATAAAATTGTCGCTACAAAAGGCGATCCGCTAGCTCCAGTCAATCGTGGCTTGAACTGCATCAAGGGCTACTTCAATGCCAAAATCATGTATGGAGCAGATCGCTTGGTGCGCCCTCTTCTAAGGGTGAATGAAAAAGGCGAGTTTGACAAAAAAGGCAAGTTTAAAGAAGTTTCTTGGAAACATGCTTTTGATGAGATGGAAAAGCAGTTCAAGAAATACTATAATCAAATGGGCGTTACAGGTGTCGGAGTCTTTGGGAGTGGGCAATACACGATCCAAGAGGGCTATGCGGCTGCCAAGCTGATGAAAGCCGGTTTTAGAGGCAACAACATCGATCCCAATGCGCGCCACTGCATGGCGAGTGCGGTTGCAGGTTTTATGCAAACCTTTGGGATTGATGAGCCTAGCGGGTGCTATGACGATATTGAAATCACCGATACCATCATCACTTGGGGGGCAAATATGGCAGAAATGCACCCCATTTTGTGGTCCCGAGTGAGCGATCGCAAATTGAATGCTCCTGATAGGGTTAAAGTGGTCAATCTCACCACCTTTTCTAACCGCACCTCCAGCGTAGCAGATACCGAAATCATCTTCACACCCAATAGTGATCTAGCCATTTGGAACTACATTGCTAGGGAGATTGTCTACAACCACCCCGATGTTATCGATCAAGAATTTATCAAAAAGCATATCGTATTTGCCACCGGGTATGCTGACATTGGCTATGGCATGCGCGATAACCCCAACCACCCTAAGTTTAGGCCTGCCGAGAAGGACACGGTGAGAAAGCAAAATGCGATCACTCTAGATGCAGATGAAGCGATCGCACTCAAACACTTGGGTGTGAAAGAAGGCGAAGTGTTTAAAATGCACCACCAGAAGCAGGCGGGCAAGCATTGGGAAATCACCTTTGAGCAATTTAAAAAAGCCTTAGAGCCCTACACTTTGGATTATGTCGCGCGCGTGGCTAAGGGAGATGCCAACGAACCTCTAGAGAATTTTAAAGCCAAGTTGCAACAGCTGGTCAAGCTCTATGTGGAGAAAGACCGCAAAGTGGTGAGCTTTTGGACGATGGGCTTTAACCAACACACCAGGGGCTCATGGGCCAATGAGCAAGCCTACATGGTGCATTTTTTGCTAGGCAAGCAGGCCAAACCCGGGAGCGGGGCTTTTTCTCTAACCGGTCAGCCTAGCGCATGTGGCACGGCTAGAGAGGTGGGCACTTTTTCCCACCGCTTGCCTGCCGACATGGTGGTTACCAACCCCAAGCATGTCGAGATTGCCGAGAAACTTTGGCACTTGCCCAAAGGCACGATCAACCCCAAGCCGGGCTATGACTTTGTCGCCATGATGCGCGCGCTTGAAGATGGCAAAGTCAAGTTCATTTGGGTGCAGGTCAATAACCCTTGGCAAAATACCGCCAATGCCAACCACTGGATCAAAGCCGCTAGAGAGATGGATAATTTTATCGTGGTGAGTGATTGCTATCCGGGCATTAGTGCTAAGGTAGCGGATCTGATCTTGCCCAGTGCGATGATTTATGAAAAATGGGGAGCCTATGGGAATGCCGAGCGGCGATCCCAGCACTGGAAACAACAAGTAACCCCAGTGGGGCATGCCATGAGCGATATTTGGCAAATTTTGGAATTTTCTAAGCGCTTTAAGCTCAAAGAGGTGTGGAAAGAGCAAAAGGTCAATGAAAAACTCACTTTGCCAAATGTGTTGGCCGAGGCGCGTAAAATGGGCTATAAAGATACCGATACTCTCTATGATGTCCTCTTTGCCAACAAACATGCCAAAAAGTTTTTGGCTCATGATCCAGTGGGCAAGGGTGCACCCAATTCGGAAGTCTTTGGGGATAAACGCGGGGTTGTGGGGAGCGATGGCAAACCCTTTAAGGGTTATGGCTTTTTCATCCAAAAATACCTTTGGGAGGAATACCGCCAATTTGGTATCGGGCATGGTCATGACTTGGCTTACTTTGATGACTACCACCGGTATCGGGGCTTGCGTTGGCCTGTTGTCAATGGTAAAGAAACCCAATGGCGTTTTAACACCCAATACGATTACTACGCCAAAAAGGCTGCTCCTGATAGCGATTTTGCCTTTTATGGTAAGGCGATGAAGGAACTTGTTAGCGGTAACCTTAAAGAACCTACTGGTAATGCGCCCAAGAGCTTAGAAAATAAAGCCAAGATTTTTTTCAGACCCTTCATGAAAGCCCCCGAGCGACCCGATCGCCACTATCCATTTTGGTTGGCCACCGGGCGGGTCTTGGAACACTGGCATAGTGGCACCATGACCATGCGCGTACCCGAGCTCTTTAGGGCCGTGCCTGAAGCCTTATGCTATATGAATGAGAAAGATGGGGAAAAATTGGGGGTTAGTCAAGGCGATGCGGTGTGGATTGAGTCACGCCGGGGCAAGGTCAAAGCGCGTGTGGATATGCGCGGGCGCAACAAACCCCCAGTAGGGCTTGTCTATGTACCTTGGTTTGATGAAAATGTCTATATTAACAAGGTCTGCTTAGATGCCACTTGCCCCATTTCTAAGCAGACCGACTATAAAAAGTGTGCGGTGAAGATCACTAAGGTCTGATGCAAAGACGCGCCTTTTTACAAACCACTCTTAAGGGGGCTTTCCTGTGTGCCAGCGGGGGGGCGTTTTTGGTGGCATTGCTAAAAGCCAAAAAGCAAGATAGCTACAGCCTAAGACCCCCGGGGGCGGAGAATGAAGGGCGATTTTTAAGTCTGTGTATCCGCTGTGGGCTGTGCGTGAAAGACTGCCCCTACAACACTCTGAAGCTAGCCACTCTATTAGACCATGCTAGGGTGGGTACGCCCTTCTTTCAGGCCCGCGAAGTCCCTTGCTATCTCTGCTCAGACATCCCTTGTATTAAGGCCTGCCCCACAGACGCGCTAGACAAGGCGCATTTAAAACCCGATCAAGGCATCGCCTCGCTTAAAATGGGGGTGGCTGTGGTCGATCCGGTGGCTTGTGTGGCGTTTTGGGGGATTAGGTGTGATGTGTGTTATCGGGTCTGTCCCTTGATAGACAAGGCGATAAAACTAGAAACCAAGCACAATGAAAGAACCCACAAACATGCCTATATGCTCCCTGTGGTCGAACCTAGTGCATGTGTGGGGTGTGGGATATGTGAGAGGGCCTGCATCACCCAAGAACCAGCGATTAGGATTTTACCCACAGAGTTTGTGAGTGGCAAGGTGGGCGATCACTACGTCAAGGGTTGGGATACCAAGGATCAAGAACGGGTAAAAAATGCTAAACCCAACACCTTAAACCCCAAAACAGACAACCCCCTAGATTATTTGAACAAGGGACTTTGATGCGCTATTTGGTGCTTAGGCGGCTGACACAATGCGGTATTTTAGCCCTTTTTATTGCCAACACCTTTGTTTTAAAAGGCAATTTGAGTTCCTCTAAATTGTTTGATACCATTCCCTTAAGCGATCCTTTTGCGGCTCTGCAAATCTTTGTGGCTAGCTTGCATGTGGAAGCGAGCGCGCTTTTGGGGGTGTTGGTGGTTTCTAGCATCTATGGCTTGTTTTTGGGGCGCGCGTTTTGTGCATGGGTGTGTCCAGTGAATATCATTGTGGATTTTGCCACTTGGTTTCGGCGCAAATTAGAGTTTAGGGGCGTGCATTTAGGCTTGCCTAAAAACTTGCGCTACATTCTCTTAGC
The DNA here is from genome assembly GCF_007280785.1 of Helicobacter mehlei. Classification (NCBI taxonomy): domain Bacteria; kingdom Pseudomonadati; phylum Campylobacterota; class Epsilonproteobacteria; order Campylobacterales; family Helicobacteraceae; genus Helicobacter; species Helicobacter mehlei. Next base: position 111,250 of record NZ_VKGC01000002.1, on the reverse strand, counting down.
TTTAAGTTTGATCTTATCTTTTGTGCTCGCCACGCCTGCCTTTGAGAGTGTGTCCTTTATTGGAGTGATCCAAAGGGGGATCATTTTGGGCACAGCTTCGTGGCTCATTGTGGCGTTTTTGCTCTTTTGTGTGGATGCGTTTCTGGGCGATCAAATCATTTGCTCCAAACTCTGCCCGCTGGGAGCGTTTTACTCTCTGATGGGGCGTTATGCCCTTTTGAAAGTCCAGCACAACGCCCTGCGTTGCACCAAGTGCGACTTGTGCTTTGAGATATGCCCTGAGAAGCAAGTGCTGTGGATGGTGGGGCTTAAAAGCGTGGCGGTTAATTCGGGGGAATGCACCCGCTGTGGGCGTTGCATTGACGTTTGCGCTGATGACGCACTAGAATTTAGTATTTTGGACTTAAAGGGGAGTTTTAAGACCCAATAGAGCAGAGTGCGAAATACTATCAAAAATGCTAATTTCCCTCCTTAAATTGTGCCATTAAGGTTTTTTTGGATAATATTTAGACATGAAATTAAGAATCAAGCACTTAGTTTTATGGGCGTATGCCCTGGTCTGTTTGCAAGCTGAAAAGATCGAGGATATTGCTAACATCGTGGGCGTACGGGATAACCAGTTGGTGGGTTATGGTCTGGTGATTGGCTTAAATGGCACGGGGGATAAGTCTGGATCGAAATTCACCATGCAGTCCATTGCCAACATGCTAGAGAGTGTGAATATCAAGGTTTCCCCTAGCGATATTGCTTCTAAGAATGTGGCTGCCGTGATGATCACCGCTAATTTGCCCTCTTTCGCGCGGCAGGGTGATAAAATTGATGTGCAAATTTCTTCGATTGGAGATGCCAAGTCCTTAAACCATGGGGTGTTGGTGATGACTCCCTTGAGTGCCATTGATGGGAATATCTATGCCATCGCACAAGGGAGTGTGAGTTTGGGCAACTCCTCTAATCAACTCACCGGCACCATTGTTAATGGCGCAACCATTGAGCGCGAGATTTCCTATGATCTCTATAACAAAAATGGCATGACCTTGAGTCTTAAAAAGCCCAACTTTAAAAATGCCGTAAAAATCCAGGAGGCGTTAAATCGGGTCTTCCAACAAAAGGTTGCCCTAGCCATCGACCCCAAGACAATCAAATTGAAAAAGCCCGAAAAACTGACGATGGTTGAGTTTTTGGCGATGATTGAAGAGGTCAATGTGGATTATAGCCACAAGGATAAAATCATCATTGATGAAAAATCGGGTACGGTGGTGGCGGGCGTGGATATTGTGGTGCATCCCGTAGTGGTTACAAGTGGGGATGTTACCATCAAGATCACCCAAGAACCTTTAGAACCCAAGAAAGGCAAGGCTAAAAAAGATTTGCAAAAACTCGGGTCGCAAGCTACGTTGGACACCAGAGAAAATATTTTGAGCGCGCCCAAAGCGACCATTGCCAGCGTGGTGAAGGCGTTACAAAAAATCGGTGTGAGTTCTAAGGGCATTGTGTCGATTTTAGAGGCGATGAAAAAAAGTGGTGCGATTAGCGCAGAAATGGAGGTCATATGATCAAAAATAATCTGGACATTTACAACCAATACCTGGCTAATAAGCTTGATTCCAACAAGATCAAGCACGGAGGTAAGCTAGAAGATCAGCAACTCAAGACTCAAACTGATGCTTTTGAGTCCTTACTTCTAAAGTTCATGTTGGATACGGCTTTAAAGCTAGATAACCCCTTGTATCCCAAGCAAGCTGGGAGCGAGATTTACCAATCCATGTATAAGGATTCGCTCTCCAACCAGCTCAGTGGGCATTTTGGATATAGCGAGTTACTCTTTAATTTTCTCAAAGATCAAGAGGAGCAGAAAAACAAGGGTTAGCATGAAAAAGCCCCCCCTCCCCCTAGAAGCTGTCTCTAGCTCAGGAGATGGCATCTTAGACAATGGGTTGTTGGATCGCTTTGGTGCGCAGGATCGCCAAGAGCTCTTGCGTTTGTTGAATGAATTTATCTTGCAAAGTTACAAGGTTGAAAAGGAATTTAAGGACTATAAGGCACTCTATGAGTGGGTGATTGAGATTTTGCCCCAAGCCATTTGGGTGCTCAATGAAAACAAAAGCTTTTTTTACAAGAATAGCAAGGCAATTGAGAGTCAGGAGGTCTTTGAAAAGGCTAAGGCACTGGGTTTTAATTTAGAAATTGAGCATGAGGGCAAGAACTACCTTTTCCAGAACAATAAAATTCAGGGCAAGGAGATCATCACTGCTACAGACATCACCAAGCAAAAACGCCAAGAACGTTTGGTGTCGATGGGGAAAATCTCGGCACATTTAGCGCATGAGATCCGCAATCCAGTTGGCTCGATCTCGTTACTCACCTCGATTTTGCTTAAAAAAGTGGATAACAAGACTAAGCCCATTGTGTTTGAGTTACAAAAAGCCTTGTGGCGGGTGGAACGCATCATCAAAGCCACTCTTTTATTTTCTAAGGGCGTGCATGCTAACAAAACCCCCCAAAGTCTTTTACTCCTAGAGGATGAGATTCAAGAGGCACTCAACCAATACACTTACACCAAAGAGATCACCCTAACCACCCGCATTGCGCCCACAACTGCCCATTACGATCTGAGTTTGTTAAGCATTGCCCTACAAAACTTTTTATACAACGCTATAGATGCTATTGAGGAAAGCAACTCTGAGGAGGGGCATGTGGAGGTGGTTGCCTTTGAGGAAGAAGAGTGGGTAGTTTTTCATATCAAAGATGATGGTAAAGAGGTGCTGGATAAAGAATTGCTCTTTGAGCCCTTTGAGACGACCAAACTTAAGGGCAATGGTCTAGGGCTTGCGCTCTCTTTGCAGGTGGTGGAAGCACATGGGGGCAAGATCACCTTGTTAGACACCCCCGATAAAACCTTTGAAATCCGCATTCTCAAGGGTGAATAAAAGCTTGTATTTACTATTTTTCCGTTAGAATGTGATTCGAGTTTGGCTTGAGCCAGACTTAAAGTAACCAAAAAGGATTGCGATGAAAACAAAAACTATCGATTTGCTCAAACAACTCCAAGCAGATAGCATTGTGCTGTTCATGAAATTACACAACTTCCACTGGAATGTCAAAGGGCATGATTTTTATCCCGTACATCAATTCACCCAAGCCCTCTATGAGGAGTTTGCCGAAACCTTTGATGATTTGGCAGAAAGAATCGCTCAACTAGGGGCTACGCCTGTGGTAACCCTAGATGAGGCACTGAAACTCTCCCATATCAAAGAGGAAAGCAAGCATAGCTTCACCTCTGGTGAGGTCTTTGGGGCGGTTTTGAAGGACTATGAGCACCTAGAAAAGCACTTTGCCCAACTCTCAGAGACAGCTGATAAAGCTGGAGACAAAGTTACAGCGGCCTATGCCGATGAGCAGTTAGCCAAACTCCAAAAATCAGTATGGATGCTGAAGGCTAGTTTGGTTTGAACCACGATGACTTGCATGTGCTAGCAGGCGATCCAATCCAAAAATGGGGCGATGTGGTCTTGCATGCTAGCCAGAAACGCGCACGCGAGGAGTTGGAACGTTTCCTAGAGGCACAAGCCCTATGCGAGATTCTCCTCGAAGATTTGGGTTTGCAAGATAAATTTTCCGCCTTGTTAAAGCAACAACATGTGGATGGGGTTTTGCAAGAACGCGTGCAGGCTAAAAAGATGGATTTAGCCATCCAGTCGATGGCACTTATCTTAAGCGGGCATGAATAGGTTGTTTGTGGCTCTGCTCTTGTGTACTGGTGTCTTTGCCAAACCCCTTGATAAGACTTTGGAATTGAAAAAAGATGAGATCTATGGCGGGGAGTTGCAACTAGGCAAATTCAAAAAACCCGTGTTTTTCCGCTGGACTCTCTATAAGGATCAAGGTCTGGTGGTGCATTTGAACCTCAACCATTTTCCCTACCAGTTTATTTTATACCCCGACTTCCAAAGAGATAGCTTTCGGGTGGCTGTGTTTAAAGAGAAAGGAGGGGCTAGCTCCTCAGAAGTTGAGGGGGATCACACCCCTCCCTTTTTGATGCTCAGTTTCAAAAAATTTGACACCCAAGCGGGCGTAGCGACCTTGCGTTTGCGCGCCTCTAACCAGTTCAAGTGGGTGGAGCAACCCTAAATGTTGCACGCCATCCAAGCCAAGATTGAGGGTTATTTAGAGGAGGTTGGGAGCACGCAGGTGCTAGAGATGGCGCGTATTTTGGGGACAGGCAAGATGTTACGCAGCCAGCTGATTTTAGCTATTTGCCCTAACCACCCCCAAGTTTTGGATTTTTGTGCCATAATTGAAATGATTCAGAGCGCATCTCTTCTGCATGATGATGTGATCGACAATGCCAACACCCGCAGAGGGCAACTAGCCCTTAATTGCACCTTTGGGGATAAGAGCGCGATCATGCTGGGCGATATTTTCTACTCCAAAGCCTTTTGTGAGCTGGGCAAACTAGACCCTCAGATTGTGCAGGTGGTGGCTCAAAGCGTGGTCGCACTCTCCCGTGGGGAACTTAAAGATGTGAGTGCCTCCCATGTCTTTAACCCCGATCCCAAGATTTACCTAGACATCATCAGCGATAAAAGTGCCTCCTTGATCGTGGCTAGCAGTTGCGGGGCGGCTTTGTTACAAGGTTTGGATACCAAGCGTTACTACACCTTTGGGCTCAACTTCGGGCTGGCCTTCCAAATTATAGACGATTTGCTAGACATCACCCAATCTCCAGAGGTTTTGGGCAAGCCTGCTTTTGGGGATTTCAAAGAGGGCAAGAGCACTCTGCCTTATATCTTGCTCTACCAACGCCTAGATCAGCCCCAACAAGAGGTTTTGCTCTCTTACTTCAAGCAGGACAACTCCGATGCGGTGGCATGGTGCCAAGCTGAATTTGCCAAACATGGGATCATCCAAGAAGTGTTTTCTCAGGCGCAAAAATATCTCCAAATTGCCCTAAAAGCGATTGAAGGGGAGGGCAACACCCAATTAGAAAACATGGCCAAACAAATTTTAGAACGGGAGTTTTAAAGTGGATAGCGGGTATTTGGTTTTGGGCTTCACACATAAGCACCTCCCCATTGAACTCAGAGAACAGCTCGCCTTTTGCGAATCCGAACTTTTGGGCTTTTTAAACATGCTCAAACACCAATACCCCCACATCAAAGAGATCATGGCACTCTGCACTTGTAATCGTGTGGAGTTTTACCTCTATGCCTATGATTTAAACCAAACGGCTTCGAATCTGATTGTCGCCCTAGCCCAAGCCAAGCAAGTGCCCTTAGGCGTGCTGGAATCCAAAAGCGCAATACACACCCAGACCCATGCGATCCACCATGTTTTTTGTGTGGCTAGCAGTTTGGATAGCATGGTTGTGGGGGAAACCCAGATCACGGGGCAATTTAAGAGTGCCTATAAAATGTGCCTAGAACACAAACTATGCGCCCAGCATTTGACCCGCCTAGCCCATTTTGCCTTTAAATGCGCTGCAGCGGTGCGCAATTCAACCACCATCTCTTCCCAAGTGATCTCCATTGCCTCCATGGCGGTCAAGCAAGCCCTAGAGGTGCTAGAAAGTGAAAAGGTGGCACAGAGGGCTATTGTCGTGGGCGTGGGTGAAATGGGGCAATTGGTGTGTAAGCATTTGCTGGCTAAGGGCTTTGAGGTGATCTTGTGTAACCGCCACAGGGAGCGTGCTTTAGAGCTTGGCTTGGAGGTAGAAGTGCAGGATTTTGAAAATCTCCCCACCTTGATCAATACCCATCCCTTTTTATTTTGTGCCACAGGGGCTAACCACCCCATCATCACCCCAGAGAGTGTTACTAGCACAGAATTTAGGCGTTGGTGGTTTGATTTGGGCGTTCCGCGCAACATCGCTCCCATACAAGAGCCCAATATTTGGCTCTATAGCGTGGATGATCTGCAAAGCGTTGTGGCGCATAACTTGGAAAACCGCCAAAAAGACACCTCAAAGGCTTATGAGATTGCGGGACTCTACACGCATAAGTTTTTAGAATGGTTGCAAACCTTAGAGGTCGATCCCCTCATTAAGGGGCTTAGAGACTTAGCTAGAGAAGCCGCCCTTAAGGAATTACGGCGCGCGCTGAAAAAAGGGTTTTTGCCCCCCCAATACGAAGAGAGTGTCGCCAAGATTTTACACAGCGCATTTAATACTTTTCTGCACCACCCCACCGCTGTGCTCAAAAAAAATGCCCACAAAGAGGAGGGCGACATCTTGGGCGAGTGCTTGAAGAATCTATTCAACTTGGGCACAGAAAACATGTTTGTGAATCGCTACAAATGCGAATATGAAGAAGGATGTTAAATGCGCTTTTCTAGGCTATTTGCCCCCACGAGCAAAGAACCCCCCAAAGATGCCCTACTCAAAAGCCACCAGTTCTTAGTGCAAGCGGGCTTTATCCAGCAAATTGGGAGCGGGATTTATAATTTTCTGCCCCTAGGGCAAAAGGTCTTACAAAAGATCCGTGCCGTGGTCAAAGAAGTGATGGATTCCTATGGGGCGCAAGAGTGCATGCTAGGCTTTGTGATCCCGGCCGATCTATGGAGGCAAAGCGGGCGTTTTGACAAATATGGCAAGGAGCTTTTAAGTCTGCAGGATCGCAAAGAAAACGATTTTGTACTCAGCCCCACCCATGAGGAAGTGATCACCGAATTAGTTAAGGCGCATGTGAAGAGTTACAAGCAACTCCCCTTGCACCTTTATCAAATCCACACCAAGTTTAGAGATGAGATTCGCCCCCGCTTTGGGCTGATTCGTGCCCGTGAATTTATCATGAAAGATGGCTATAGTTTCCACAGCAGTTCAGAGAGCCTAGATATGGAATTTGATCGCATGGAGCAGGCTTATAGCACCATTTTTACTCGCTTAGGACTGGATTTTAGAGCCATTGAGGCAGATAGTGGGGCGATTGGGGGCAATAGCTCTAAGGAATTTGTGATTTTAAGCGCGTGTGGAGAAGATATTGTTGTGGTCTGCCCGCAGTGTAGCTATGCAGCTAATATTGAAATTGCCACACGCACCAAGAGGGTAGAACCTGAGAATATCCCCCAAGCTAATTTTGCTAAATTCCCCACACCCAACACCCCCACGATCCAAGCCTTGAGCGCGTTTTTCAAGGTCGATCCCTTTTTCACGCTCAAAGCAGTCGCCAAGCAAGCCATGCTAGAACATGGCAACTCCCAACTGGCGATCTTTTTTGTGCGTGGGGATGATAGTCTAGAGGAGAGCAAAGCCCTCAATGCTTTGAGCACAGCTTTACAAACCCCCATTTTGAGTCTAGAGGAAGTGAGCGCGCATGCCTTAGAGGGCTTGGGGTTGTATCCGGGCTATATGGGACCTTATGGACTCAAACACATTTTGCCCGATGTGACGGTGATCTTTGATCTTGATTTGCAAGATGCCAATAGCCTCATTTGTGGGGCAAATGAAAAAGAAGTGCACTTTGTGGGTGTAGATTTAGCTACCTTTGAGGGCTTGCTCTATGCTGACATCGCCACCACGCGCGCAGACGATGCCTGCCCGCACTGTCAAGCCCCTTTGGAGTATCAAAGGAGCATTGAGGTCGGGCATATCTTCAAACTAGGCAACAAATATTCTAAAAGCCTGAATGCCACTTATCTCGATCAAGAGGGCAAGGCGCAGTTTTTTGAGATGGGCTGTTATGGGATTGGGGTTAGCCGCTTGCTAAGCGCAATTTTGGAGCAACATAACGATGGGAAGGGTTGTGTGTGGAGCAAAGCGAGTGCACCCTTTGAGGTGGTGATCATTGTGGCTAATAGCAAGGATAGCCAACTAGAGGCCTTGGGCGAGAGTTTGTATCAAGAACTCTTAGAGGCAGGTATTGATGTGCTTTTAGATGACCGCTTGGATCGCTTTGGAGCTAAGATGGCGGATTTTGAGTTGATGGGCTGTTGCTATGCGCTCATTGTGGGCAATCAAGCCCTAAAAAGCGGGTCTTTGGAAATCATCAAAAGGCAGGGTTTAACCAAAAGCACCCTAGAGCGCGCTAGTCTTGTTCAAGCCCTCAAGGAGATGTTAGCCTGATGCCCTTTGCCTACATTCTAGGCCTCTCCTATATGGTGCTGGAAATTTTTTTAGTCTATAGTGCTGTGCAAGAATTTGGTTTGGCACTGTTTTTAGCCGAAGTGGTGATCAGCGCGCTGGTTGGGGGTGTGGTGTTGCTAAGAAGCCCCTTTAAGAATTTAAACGACTTGGTCTATGATCGCCTCGAACCTTTGGCTTGGGCAGAAGGGTTTTTTTTAAGGTCTGTGGGTGCGGTGCTGTTACTCTTGCCCGGGGTGTTGTGCGATGTTTTTGGAACTCTCTTGTTGCTCGTGGCTTTGGTGCGCCAAAAAGATCTGCCCCCCGAAGAAATGCCCAAAAAGCCCAAAAAACAAAAAGAGCCAGAAGAAATCATTGATGTAGAAGTTTTGGATAAAGAAAAATGAAAACCCTCATTATTGGGAGCAGAGGGAGCGCGCTGGCTTTGTGGCAGGCTTCTTATGTGCAAGACCTGCTAGAACAGATTGGGCTAAAAAGCACAATCCGTGTTGTCAAAACAAAGGGGGATAAGATTTTAGATGTGCCCTTAGCCAAAATCGGGGGCAAGGGGCTTTTCACCAAAGAATTAGAGGCATTGCTTTTAAACCAAGAAATCGATCTGGCTGTGCATTCGCTTAAAGATGTGCCCGTAGAGGAGCTAGAGCCCCTCACTCTTGCTGCTATCACGCCCCGTGCTGACCCTAGGGATTGTTTTTTGAGCGTGGAATACCCTTGTCTAGCCGATCTGCCACAAGGGGCAAGAGTGGGTACGACCTCTTTAAGGCGATCGATGCAATTAAAACGCATGCGCGCTGATTTGGATACTTTGAGTCTGAGGGGCAACATCCAAACCCGCTTAGAACGCCTAAAATGCGGGGATTTTGATGCGATCGTGCTGGCCTGTGCGGGGGTGCAACGCTTGGGGCTAGAATTGCCCCACCAACAACCCTTTAGCATAAAGGAGATGATCCCTAGCATGGCTCAGGGGGCGTTGGGCGTGCAGATGCGGCGCGATCACCCCTATTTTGATCAAATCACCCAACTAAATGATGGAACAAGCGCGTTCGTCTGTGGCCTAGAGCGTTGCTTTGTGCGCCAGTTGGGTGGGGGTTGCCAAGTGCCCTTAGGCGTGCATGCTAGTCTCACACAAGATATTTTGCAAATCCAAGCCATCGTGGGCTTGAGCGATGGGAGTTGCGTGATTAAAGAGCGCATCCAAGGGCAACCTAGCCAAGCTGATGATCTGATCAATACTCTCGTGCAAAACTTCTTAGATCAAGGTGCGCGGGAGATTTTGGACCAAGTAACATTATTTTAACTAGCCCAAACCACTTATTTTCAACATGCTTTCGAGGGGTTATCATCAAGGCTTTTTCCATACAATGTGTCCGTTGATTATGTTTTTCATAAACGCCTAAAACTTCTTCTAAAAAGGCGACTAGCTCCATCTCTCCGGCCTTTTGCGCACTCTCTAGCATCCGCATAAACATCTTTTTACCCGTTTCTGTCTGATTAAAATTCTTTTTTAAGAAATTGTGCCGGGCACACAAAGTTTGCCCATTTTCTAGACTAGCTTGACCCCTAAGTCTTTAGGCTTGATGTGATCGACATGCAATTCCATGCCCTCTTTTTGCCCCGCCCCGCAAATGACACAAGCATACCCGTCCCGTTCTAAGATTTGCTTTTTTAAGGCGGGGCTAAAGTCCTCTAAATCTTGACGCAAAACGGAATTTGGGTTGTAGCGATAAACTCCCTTAGCGATTTTTTGTAAAACGCCTTGTTGGTGCAATTTCTAATGCCCCGATCAGGGTCTCTGAAAATCTTGCCCGTGCGCTTGTAGTATTCATGGGTGAGCCAATCCACTACCTCAGGATGTGCGATCTCCCGATTAGGGTTTGCCTTAAAAAATTCCAAGATAAGATCGCTTTGCCTAATCCCCATCTTTTCCCCCCCATATTTTCAAAAAGCGTTGTTTGGCTAGGGCACAATAAGCAGGGTCTAACTCGATGCCCACAAAGGCACGTTGGTTGGCATAGGCTTCTAACATCGTGGTTCCCGATCCGCTGAAGGGATCGCAGATCACATCGCCTATAAAAGAAAAGAGCTTGATACAACGGCGGGGCAATTCTCTAGGGAAGGGGGCGGGGTGTCCGATGCGTTTTTTAGATTCCCCATTAAACTGCCAAAGCCCATTGGTCCAAGCCATGAACTCATCCTTTTTTAGATCGCTTCTGCCCTTGTGCTGTTTTTTCCACACCTCTTTATACAGAATAACAACGAGTTCCACGGGCGCGATCACATAGGGGGCTGAAGGGCTAAGCCAACTCCCCCAAGCCGTGCGTCTAGAGATATTGCCCTCATTCCAAATAATGCTACTATGGTAACGCCAACCGATCTTTTTGGCCAAAGTGATCACATCTGCACCCACACTCTGTTGCCCGCCCTTATTCTTGTCCAAGGGGATATTGAGGCATAGCCTCCCGCTGGGCTTGCTCCATAAGTAGGTATTTTGTAGCCAAGTGGCGTTAAAATCTAAATACTCTGCGTAGCTTTGGCTATCATCTCTGCTATTGTAGTCAATGCCCACATTGTAGGGCGGGGAGGTGATGGTGCAATCTAGACTCTTGGGGGGCAAAAGCCCCTGATTGAGGGTGCTGGCTTGATAAAGGCAGATGTCATCATAGACAAAAAAGGGTTGGGGCATTAAGCTTTAGGGCCAATCATTTGTTCGGGTATGACAAATTTTTCAAAGTCTTGTGCGCTTAAAAGCCCTAGCTGTACAGCAGACTCTTTTAAGCTAATGCCTTTTTTATGCGCATTTTTAGCAACTTTGGCGGCATTTTCATAGCCAATATGGGGATTAAGCGCAGTTACCAACATCAAAGAGTGGTGCAAATAGTAGTCGATCTTGTCCTTATTGGGCTCAATGCCAGTTGTGCAATGTTCGTTGAAACTGAGCATGCCATCGGCCAAGAGTTGCAGGCTTTGCAAGAAGTTATAGATAATCACGGGCTTGAACACATTGAGCTCAAAATTGCCCTGAGAGGCAGCAAAGCCGATCGCTGCATCATTGCCCATCACCTGCACAGCAACCATGGTCAAAGCCTCGCATTGGGTGGGATTGACCTTGCCGGGCATAATCGAGCTACCCGGTTCATTTTCAGGGATATGCAATTCGCCCAGACCACAGCGCGGACCACTAGCCAGCCATCTAATGTCATTGGCAATTTTCATTAAGTTTGCCGCCAATCCTTTTAACGCCCCATGGGCAAAATTGATCGCGTCATGGCTGGTGAGGGCGTGGAATTTATTGGGCGCGCTTTTAAAAGTTTGGCCGGTGTATTGGCTCAGTTCCCCAGCGACCTTTTGGGATAATTGGGGGTGGGCATTTAAGCCTGTGCCCACAGCCGTGCCCCCAATGGCTAATTCTCTCAAACCCTCAAGGCTAGCCATAATCTGCTCTTTAGAGTGCTCTAACATGCTCACATACCCGCTAAATTCCTGCCCCAAAGTTAAAGGCGTGGCATCTTGTAAATGCGTGCGCCCAATTTTGATAATATCCTTAAAATCTTGGCTTTTGGCATGCAAGGTGGCGTGCAATTTGTCCAAAGCGGGTAGAAGCTTGCCTGTGATCTCTAGCACGGCGACGATGTGCATGGCAGTGGGGAAGGTGTCATTGGAGCTTTGGGACATATTCACATGGTCATTGGGGTGGATGAGTTTTTCTTTTCTAAAGTCTGCCCCTAAAATCTCAGTTGCCCTATTGGCGATAACTTCGTTCATGTTCATGTTGGTCTGAGTCCCACTCCCGGTTTGCCAAATGGCTAAGGGGAACATGCCCTCTAGCTTGCCGGCTAAAATGTCCTCACAAGCTTGGATAATGGCCTCTGCTTTTTGAGTATCCAATTTGCCTAAATCCTGATTGACTTTGGCCAAAGCGCGTTTGAGTTTGGCAAAGGCGTAGATCAATTCTGTTGGCATCTTTTCCGTGCCGATCTTAAAATTCTCATAGCTCCTTTGGGTTTGCGCGCCCCAATACTTGCTATTTTCAACCTTGACTTCGCCCATCGTGTCGTGTTCTGTGCGATAAGACATACTAAATCCTTTATGTTAAGATGACCAACTCTAACACAATAAGGATTAATTTCCACAAACTTTACACAAATAAAGTTTAATATGCCCCTATCTTTCACAAAGGAGTTTGGATGAAAAAATTAGGTAGCCTGATCTTGGTATGTGGTCTTGCATTTGGGAGCTTGCACGCATGGGAGATGCAAATCAAGGCCAAAGAGGCCACTGTGTCTTTTAAATCCAGTGGTAAGCTAGTGAGTGGGAACAACCATTTTAGCCTCACGCCCACTCTAGGGGGCAAACCCCTTAAGGGCGCGCGGCTTAAGATCAAATTTAGCATGCCTGAAATGCCGGGCATGCCTGCCATGCACGAAAAAGCGCAAGTCAAAGAAAAGGATGGCGTGTATGAGGCAAGCGTGAATTTGCCCATGGGAGGGACTTGGCAGGTTAAAGTGGAGATCACAACTAAAGAGGGCAAGACTTATAAGGGCAAGGGTAGCGTGGATATTTAGGCTTGGCATGTTTTTCAAGCAAGTTTTTTTGATCTGTGCTTTGGGTGTGGGGCTTTTAGCCCAAAGTGGGTCTTTTGATCTAAAGGTTGTCTATACCAAGTTTTTACACAAAAACCCCAAGTTAGAGGGCTTGCAAGCCCAAATTGATAGCCTGCAAGCCCAAGCCAAAGCCAGCGCGCGTTGGGATAACCCGATCTTGTATGTGGGCTATAACAACGCCGATGTCAATAACTTTTTTATCCTCGATTCGAGTTTTATGCAAAGCATCAGCGTGGGTTTGAGCCAAAAATTCGATCTCAATGGCAAACGCCATACCCAATCCCAAGTCATTAACCTAGAACGCCAAAAAAAGCTTTTAGAGCTTAAAAAGCTCAAACAAGAGATGGCGATTAACATTTTGATTAATGGAATCAATGTCTATAAAAACACCCGTAAATTGAGTCTGCTTAAAGAGGCTTTGAATAATTTAAACAATCTCTTGTACCGTGCCCAGCATTCCACTAGCCCAGATTTGGTCGCCATTGCCAAGATTGAGATTTTAAAATCCCAGCTAGAAATTAAAGAAAATGAATTACAAGATGCCCTAGAGGACAATAAGATCAACATTAGTGAGTTGAGCTTTAATCAAGGTGATTTGTTAAGTCTAGCCCCTAAAGCCCTAGATTTTAACCCGAGTGTAGAAATCCAAGCGATCATGGATAGCAATCGGGACATCAGGATTGCCCATCTGCAAGAGGGGCAGGCGCGTAAAAATATCGTGTTGGCCAAAAAGAGTTTCCTAGATGACATCAATGTAACAGCTAACTACCTCTTCCGCTCCAAAATCTTTGACATGTTCACCATTGGGGTGGCGATCCCCTTACCTATTTATGGCAAACAACACAACACCCTCCAGCAACGCAAACAAGAACAATTAGCCGCCTCTAAGGGCATTGAGGACACCACCAACAGAGTCCGCCACAGTGCCCAAAAACTCCTCAAAAAGATCGCCCAACTCCAAAAGAATCTTGCCAGCATTGATCAGATTTTAGATTCTAGTGCGCGCATTGTGCATATTTATGAAAACAACCTAGCCAGCTCACCTGATTACAATGGCTATTACAATGCTTTTAATGACGCGATCAATATCCAAATTTCCAAGATCGATACTTTAAGCGCGCTGAGTGTGGCATATTTAAACTTACAAAATTTAAAAGGATTGGATTGATGCGGGCAATTTTAGGCTTTTTGGCTCTATGGTGTATTCTAGAGGCACAAAGCGATAGCGTCAAGGTGCTTTCAAAACTCTATGCCCCCTTTAGGCAATATTATGCCACTTTGCAAGCAGACGAACAAAAAACCTACTCTTATAATATCCGTTTCAATGGCTACATTGAAAAACTCTATGCTAACCAGACTTATAAATCCATCAAGGCGGGGCAAAAACTCTTTAGTATTTATGCCCCCGAATTGGTGAGCGTGCAGAGCGAATTACTCTCCTCTTTGCGTTTTTCAAGCCAAGTGAAGGCGATGCAGGATAAATTACGCTTGTTGGGTGTCTCCAGCACTGAGATTGCAAACATTATCCAAACCAAGAAAATTAAAAATAACATCGATATGCTCTCGCCCTTTAGCGGGGTGATTTTTACCAAAAAGATCAATGAGGGGGATTTTGTCAAAAGCGGGGCGTTGATTTATGAGATTGTCGATCTCAGCACGCTGTATGTGATCGCCCGAGTCAATCAAGAAGATTTGGACTTTGTGCGCCACTTATCTAAGGCACAGATTAAGATTGAGGGCGTGCCGGGGGTGTTTAATTTGGAGTTCTCTAACATCAACCCCCTTGTGGGCGCGCAAGATAAAATGCTTGAGACCCGCTTCATCTTAAAAAACCCCAATCAACTTTTTTTCCCCAACATGTTTGCCAAAGTTACGATCTACCAGCCCAAGCGAAAAATGCTCATTTTGCCTAAAGAGGCGGTGTTGATCAAAAACGGGCATGCGGTGGTGTTTAAAAAAGAGGACGGGGCTTTTGAGATCACACAGATTAAAGCCAAGAGACTAAGCGATGGGGGTTATGAAATCTTAGAAGGCTTAAAAGAAGGCGATGAGGTGGCTAAAAACGCGCTCTTTATCTTAGATGCCGATGCGATCAATAATGGAGATGAATAGTGATCAATGCGCTGATCTCTTTGAGCCTTAAAAATAAATTAGTGGTGGTGATGGGGATTTTCTTGCTCTTTCTCATTTCCATTTGGGCGATGTTGCACACCCGCCTAGATGCCCTGCCTGATCTCTCCCCCACGCAGGTGGTCGTGCAGGTGAGCTATCCTAACCAAAGCCCCCAAGTGGTGCAAGAACAGGCGGTTTATCCGTTAGTTTCTAATTTGATGGGGATTGCTGATATTGAGACCGTGCGTGGGATTGCTAGCTATGAAACGGGTTTGATCTATGTGATCTTTAAAGATGGCGTGGATTTGTATTTTGCCCGGGATCGGGTGAGCGAGCAGATGGCGCGGGTCAAGTTGCCCCCAGAGGCTAAGGTGGAAATGGGGAGCGATTCGACCTCCATTGGCTGGGCTTACCAATATGCGCTCAAAAGCAAGACCAAGAGTCTAGCCCAGTTAAAGACCCTGCAAGACTTCTATTACCGCTATGCCTTGTTGGGCGTGGATGGGGTAAGCGAGGTGGCTAGTGTGGGGGGGTTTGAGCGCAATTACGAGGTTACCATCAATAACGATGCGTTGGTGAAATACGATTTGAATATCGAGGATGTGATCAATGCGATCAAAAAATCCAATAGGGACACAGGCGGGGGGATCATCTTAGAAAATGGGTTTGAAAAGATCATCCATGCGCAAGGATATACCAAAAGTTTAGAGGACTTGAGCCAAATTGTGCTCAAAGCCCCCAACTTAACGCCCATTAAGCTTAAAGACATCGCCACCATTAATTTTACCCCCAAGCCACGCCGCTCAGTGGCAAACCTCAATGGCACAGATGAAGTTGTGGGTGGGATTGTGATGGTGCGCTACCATGCCGACACCTATGCCATTTTGCAACGCATTAAAGAAAAAATCGCGCATTTGCAAGAGGGCAATCAAGAGGTGCAGATCGTGCCCGTCTATGATCGCAGCGAGTTGATTCAAAAGGGGGTGGATAATCTCATCCACACCCTCATAGAAGAGAGCGTGATCGTGCTCATCATCATTGCGATCTTTTTGTTGCACTTTAGAAGTGCTTTGGTTGTCATCATCACCTTGCCCCTTTGTGTGTGTTTGAGCTTTTTACTGATGCATTTTTTCAACATTGAGGCAAGCATTATGAGCTTGGGGGGGATTGCCATTGCCATTGGGGCGATGGTGGATGCGGCGATCGTGATGGTGGAGAATGCGCACAAGCATTTAAGCCATGTCGATATGCAAAATGAAAGCGCGCGCCAAAATGCTATTATTGATGGCGTCAAACAAGTAGGGCCCGCAATTTTCTTTGCGCTGATGATCATAGTGGTGTCTTTTTTGCCCATTTTTGATTTGAGTGGGCAGGAAAAACGCCTATTCTCCCCCCTAGCTTACACCAAGACCTTTGCAATGTTGGTGGGGGCTTTGCTCTCCATTAGCATTGTGCCCATTTTAATGCTTTGGCTCATTAAGGGCAAAATTGTTGAGGAGAGTAAAAATCCCATCAACGCCTTTTTCATTAAGATTTATGGGGTGTGCCTTAGATTTGTGTTGCGTTTAAGGTATGTCTTTTTGATCGTGAGCGTGCTGGGGCTAGGCGGGCTTTATGTGGTTTATAAAAAACTCAATTGGGAGTTCATCCCCTCCATTAACGAGGGCGTCGTGATGTATATGCCCGTAACCACCAATGCGGTGGGCATTGACACGGCTAAAAAATACCTAGAGGAGACTAACAAGCGCATTAAAGCCATCCCTGAGGTCAAACAAGTTTTTGGCAAAGCCGGGCGGGCTAATAGTAGCACGGACAGCGCGGCACTCTCTATGCTGGAAACCTACATTGAGTTAAAGCCTAAGAGTGAGTGGCGGGAGGGCATGACCTACAAGAAACTAAGGGATACACTGGAAAATACCTTACAATTAAAGGGTTTGGTGAATTCTTGGACCTATCCCATTAGGGGGCGTATTGACATGTTACTTACGGGCATTCGAACCCCCTTGGGCATCAAACTTTATGGCAAAGATCCCACTTTGCTGCAAGATTTAGCTATCCAAATGGAGCAAAAATTAAAAACCCTGCCCGAGTCGTTGTCTGTCTTTGCCGAAAAATCCAATAATGGCTACTATCTCAATGTGGATTTACGCCCCGAAAAGCTTGCCCAATATGGAATCACCAAAGAAGCCGTCTTGAACATGATTAGCTATGGTGTGGGGGGGGCGAGTGTTTCTACTCTCATTGATGGCGTGGAGAGTTACCCCATTTCGGTGCGCCTGCAAGACACCCAACGCAATAACATTGAGAGTTTGGATAATCTCTATATCAAAACGCCCTTTAGTTTTATGCCTCTAAGGGAGTTTGCAAATGTCTATTATGCCAACGCCCCGGCGGTGCTCAAAAGTGAAAAGGGTTTGAATGTGCATTTTATTTACATTGTGCCTAAAAACGGGGTGAGTTCAGAGACCTACCGCCAAGCCGCGCTCAAAGCCCTAGAGAATTTTAAACTCCCCAGCGGGTATTATTATGAGTTTTCAGGGGAGAGCCAGTATTTAGATGAAGCCTTTGCCACTTTAAAATACATTGTGCCGATGAGTATTTTTGTGATCTTTTTGTTGATCGTCTTTGCGCTCAAAAACACCACTAACTCTCTGCTTTGTTTTCTCACTCTGCCCTTTGCCTTTTTAGGCGGATTGGTGTTTATGAAACTCTTAGGCCTTAATTTGAGCATCGCCGCATTGGTGGGCTTTTTAGCCCTCCTGGGTGTCGCCTCAGAAACGGCGATTGTGATGATTATCTATTTAGAGGACGCTTACCAACACTTTTTAAAGCAGGGCGATCACACCCGCGCTAGACTCAAAGAGGCGATCATGCACGGGGCGGTGCAACGCGTGCGCCCCAAATTGATGACCTTTTTTAGTATTTTGGTCTCTCTCATCCCCATTATGTACTCCCATGGCGTGGGCTCAGAGATCATGCACGCCATTGCCGCCCCCATGCTAGGGGGGATGATCACTAGCGTGGTG
Source organism: Helicobacter mehlei (assembly GCF_007280785.1). Lineage (NCBI taxonomy): Bacteria > Pseudomonadati > Campylobacterota > Epsilonproteobacteria > Campylobacterales > Helicobacteraceae > Helicobacter > Helicobacter mehlei. Next base: position 93,437 of record NZ_VKGC01000002.1, on the reverse strand, counting down.
CTCACCCTCTTTATCATCCCCACCGCCTACTTTGTGATTAAAGATGTCAAGTGATCTTTATGCTTTTAGGGGGTTTGCGTGGTATTTGCGTGCATAAAGCCCTAGCAAAGGCCGAATCGATTAGAATACCCCTTACAATCTGTGGCTAGGGTGGTGCATGCGGAGCGAATGTATTTTTGATAACGCCCCACAGGGGGCACAAGATTCTAAACTAGAGGGTTTAAAGAAATTATACCCGGCTTGTTTTGATCAAGAAGGCAAGTTGGTTTTAGAGAGATTGGAGGCGGTGTTAAAAAAGGAGGGGAGTTTTTCTAGTGAGAGTTATAACTTACAATGGCTGGGCAAGGCATATGCGAGGATGTTAGCTGAAGAGAGGCCTTTAAGTGTGCTAGAGATTGAGAGCAACCCGCCTAGCCAAAATGTGCTCATCAAGGGGGATAATTTAGAAGCCCTAAAGCACTTACAACATGCCTACTATGAAAAAATCAAACTCATTTACATTGACCCGCCCTACAACACGGGCAACGATGCCTTCATCTACCAAGACAAGCGCAACTTCACCCCCCAAGACTTGGGCGCAAAGGCGGGGATGAGTGAAGGGGAAGCTAGGCGGGTGTTAGACTTTATCGCTAAAGGGGCAAACACCCACTCCGCATGGCTGACCTTCATGTTCCCGCGTTTGGTGCTTGCGCGCCATTTGCTAAGAGAGGATGGGGCGATTTTCATCAGCATTGATGACAACGAGCAAGCCCCGCTTAAATTACTTTGTGATGAGATTTTTGGGGAAAGTAACTTTGTGGCTAACTTGGTGTGGCAAAAAAAGACAGGGTCAGCAGACGCTACAAATATTGCCACAATTACAGAATATGTTTTATGTTACGCCAAAAATCAAAACGATTTGCAATTTAACAAAAACACACAAGCCCACGATGAAAACCGCTACAGATACAGCGATGAGTTTGAAAGCACAAGGGGCAAATACTACCTTGATAACCTAGATAGGGGAACACTTGGGGGGCATGCAAGCTTAGATTACCCGATTACATGCCCAGATGGCTCAATCATTCACCCAAATGGGCGTAGCGAAGCCTTTAACGATGGGTGGCGGTGGAAATGGGGAAAAGAAAAATTTAAGTGGGGCTTAGAAAATGGCTTTATCGATTTTCGCAAGTCCAAAAACGGGCAATGGAAGGTGTGCTACAAAATTTACATGCATGTTGATAATGAAGGCAATCCCATTAAGCGGGCGACCCCCTTTAAAAATCTCTTAACCGAAGTGATGAATAACCACGCCACGCAGGAAATCCAAGCCCTTTTTGGCTTAAAAATCTTTGACACCCCCAAACCCACCGCCTTAATCCAAAAAATCCTACAAATCGCCACCACAGGGGGGGGGGGAGAACCCCGAGATTGTCCTAGACTTCTTTGCAGGCTCTGGCACAACAGGGCATGCGGTGATGGCACAAAACTTAGCCGATGGGGGCAAGCGGCAATTTATTTTAATCCAACTAGAAGAGGCAATTGATCCTAAGAAAAACAAAAGTGCCTATGATTTTTGCAAAGAAACATTGCATAGCAACGCGCCTAATATCTTTGAGATCACTCAAGAACGCCTCAGGCGCGCCAAAGCCCAGCTAGAATTAGAACACCCCCATCACTCTAGCGATTTAGACTTTAAAGTCTTTAGCTTGCACCCAGTAGGCCCACGCCTAGAAGACATAGAAAAATGCAATGGCCAAGCCTTAGAGTTGCATAGCTACAGCCCAACAAGCATTTTAAACACTTGGAAAGTCTATGATGGCAAGCTTTTAAGCCAAGACTTTGAGATGATCCAGCTAGGTAACTACCAAGGCCACTATTGCCAAGACAAATTGTATTTGATCCATGCGGGCTTTGATAGCAACGCCCTAAGCACCCTTTTGGAAAAACTAGATTTAGATCCCCACTTTAAACCCAGTGTGGTGGTGGTGTGTGGAGAAAACTTCACAAGTGGCATGCAAAGAGCCCTTTATGAAAATCTAAAGAACTTGCGCAATCAAAAATCTTTAGAGGTTAAAACTCTCATCAGGTACATGAATGCTAGACTTTAATTACGAAAATTTGGAACACCAAGTCAAGGCGGTTGAATCTGTTTTAAGGGTGTTTAAGGATTTTAGCACATGTCCAAGCCGTGGGGGGGCAAATCCTAAGCTTGTCTTTGATTCAAAGCTCTTTGAAAAGAATTTAGAGGCCATCCACCAACAAAACAATCTCGATCACACCCAATACACCCACCTAGACAGCAATATCTTAGACATTTCTATGGAGACGGGCACGGGCAAAACTTACACCTACACCAAATTAATGTTAGAATTGCACCGACACTTACAACAATCTAAGTTCATCGTGATTGTGCCCTCTCTGGCGATCAAGGCGGGGGCGGTGAAATTCTTAAAAGCAGAGGCCACAAGGACACATTTTAGAGATCTTTACCAACAAGAACTAGGCGTGCATGTGGTGTCTAGCACGCCCAAAAAGGACATCTTCCCCCCAGCTATTGCTAATTTTGTCAAAGCCCCTCTGAACCCTAACAAAATAGACATTCTCATGATCAATCAGGGCATGCTGAATGCGCCTAGCTTAGATAAAGCCTATGATCAATGCTTATTTGAACACCTTGATCGCCCCTTTGAGGCACTAAAGGCGGTATGTCCGCTCATCATCATTGATGAACCCCACCGCTTTAAAAAGGATCAAAAGAGTTTTAAAAACATTAAAAAAATTGAGGCCCCTTGGGTGTTTCGCTTTGGGGCGACCTTTGAGGGGAGAGAAGAAAATTTAATCTACCGCCTAAGTGCACTAGAAGCCTTTAACCAAAACTTAGTTAAGGGCGTGCAAGTTTTTACCCATGGGCTAGGGCAACACGCCGCTCCCGTGCAACTTGTGGGTGCTAATGGCTATGAAGCGCGCTTTAAACAGGGCGATCAAAGCTTTAGCATGGGGGTGGGGGAGAGTTTGAGCAAAATCCATGCGGATTTAAACTTAACCCTAGAGAAAATCTCTAAAAAAAGCGTGTTAATCTCTAATGGTTTGGAACTCAAAATTCATGATAGCATCCACCCAGCGCGTTACCACACGAGCTTAAGGGAGCAAATGATCGATCAAGCATTGGAGGAGCACTTTAAGTTAGAGCGCAAGCTTTTAAGCCGTGTGGATAAAATCAAGCCCTTACTCTTGTTTTTCATCGATGACATTGCGGGCTACCGGGAAGGGGGGTTTAAAGAGAGTTTTAACGCGCTTGTCAAGCACAAACTAGAAAAACTTTTAAGCGATGAGGAAACTAGAGAGGATCGCAATGACTTTTATGTAGGCTATCTCAAAAAATCCCTAGCAGACATTGAGAGCACCCATGGAGGGTATTTTGCTAGGGATAATTTTAGCAGTGATGAAAAGATCGAGGCACAGATTCAAGAAATTTTACACGATAAAGAGAGATTATTAGACTTAGAGAATCCACGCCGTTTTATCTTTTCACAATGGACCTTAAAAGAGGGCTGGGATAATCCTAATGTCTTTGGGATTTGCAAATTGCGCGCGAGTGGGAGCGAAACTTCTAAATTGCAAGAAGTGGGGCGGGGCTTGAGGCTACCTGTGAATGAATACGGCGCGCGAATCAAAGAGGAAGCCTTTTATTTGAATTACTTTGTGGATTTTAGCGAAAAGGACTTTGTTGCCAAACTGACTTCTGAGATCAATTCTGGTGTGGGCATGTTGGGCGATCCTAAAAAGTTAAGTGAGGAGATGATTGAGAGCGTTTGTGGGGGCTACTCTTTGGGTGTAGTAGAGCTTTTAACAACGCTAGAGGAGGCTGGAATCATCAACCGGGCTAATGAATTTAAAGAAGGGGGATTTGAGAAACTTAAGGCCATGTATCCTGATGTCTTTAACAAACTGAGGGCGGGTAAAATCAAGCACGCTAAGGACAAACCAAAGCTAGCGCATATCCGTAAAGACAAGTATCCCCAAATTAAACAGCTTTGGGAACAACTCAACCAAAAGGCGATCTTGCAATATGTGGGTGATGAAGAGGCTTTTTGTGTGCTATTGAAGGACTTTTTAAAGGCGTATAAAAGCCACTTTAAAGCCCCTTTAATGGGGACAAAAAAACAGATTTTACATGTAAAGAGCACGGGGGCGCATTACCAAAGTGAGGAATTAAGCCACCAAGCACCCTTACAAAATTCTATGCCCTATGGGGAGTTTTTAATGCAACTTGCCCTAGAAACCCATGCCCAAGTAGAGACCTTGCATAAGGCTTTTAGTGATCTGCAAGATGAGTTAGACATCAATTTATATTTAAATCCGACCACAATCCGCCTCATTAAGGCTGGTTTGACTAAATACCTCTTAGATCACGGCCTAAAAGGAGGTGGGGGCTTTCACATTACCTATCAAAAAATCCAGCATAGCCCACACCCTAGTGCTTTTACAAACATGCATGGCCAAGTTCTGGAGGCAATCGATCCGGGTAACTTGGGCGTGCAAACAGAAACTTTAAGCCCGGCGCAAAACTATCTCTTTGAGGAGGTCTATTACGATTCAACACTGGAAAAAGAAAATATTTTACATGGCTTTGAAGAGGTGCTTGTCTTTAGCAAAATCCCTAAAAATTCTTTAAAAATCCCGCTGAGCGGTGGGGGGACTTATAGTCCTGACTTTGCCTATGTCTTAAAAGAGGGCTCATCTTTGGTGGTTGAGGTGAAGGGCAAGCAAGAGCGGGACTTGATGGCCGATGAAACCCAAAAGATCGCCCATGCCAAAGAGTTTTTTAAAACCCTTAGCGGGGGCACAATCACATTTGTCTTGCAGGATCAACAAACAACGCTTAGGGAGTTGATTACACAGATCAATTGACATACTCTCCCATAACTAAAGTTAGGGGATTCTAACTTTAGTGGAGATCGCGGCTTCAAGCAGGACAGCTCCGTTTGGAGTCTTACGTTCCCTATTCCAAAGGTTGATGCCCCAACCCCAAGGGTATTACCCCTTGATTGCACAAATATTAGCACAGCCATGCTGGTGCTAGCCTTATATCCCCATAGCTAAAGCTAGGGGCTTTACGGCGTGGCTGGTAAGCCAAGTCACTCTAAAGGCAGTAGAAAGGTGCTTGAAGTTGGCATTGTCTTAGCTTAGGGGTATTTATCCTAACTATGCCTAGTGCGTGTATGATGCCCTAGATGATGTAAGGGAATATTATGTGTAGTGATTTTTTCAATCGGCTGTATGCTGGTGATGCGGTGGCGTTTTTACAAAGCCATGTGCCTAGTGATAGTGTGGATATGGTTTTGACTTCTCCGCCCTATGATGATTTGCGTAACTACAATGGCTATTCATTCGAGTTTGAAAAAATCGCCCATGAAATTTTTAGAGTCCTGAAAAAAGGCGGCGTGGCTGTGTGGGTGGTGGGCGATAAAATTAGAAATGGCAACAGAAGCCTTACCAGCTTTAAGCACGCCCTTTACTTCCAAGAAATCGGGTTTAATGTGCATGACGTGATGATCTATGCCAAAAAAAACACGCCTTTTATGCGCTCGAATGCCTATACCAATAGCTATGAATATATGTTTATTTTTTCTAAAGGCAAGCCCAAGACCTTTAACCCGCTTAAAGAGGCGACTGCAAGGCATGGGGCGGAAATGTTAGTGGCGAACAAAAAGGCCGATGGCAAGAACTACAAAGTCCTCAGAGAATTAAAAAAGGAAAAAACGCGCACCAACATTTGGTTCTACGCTGTGGGTTTAGGGGGCACGACCAACGACAAAGAAGCCTTCAAGCACCCCGCCACTTACCCAGAACAACTCGCCCAAGATCATATCTTATCGTGGAGCAATGAAGGGGATATTGTGCTCGATCCCATGTGTGGGAGTGGTACCACTTGCAAGATGGCGTTTTTAAATAAAAGAAATTTCATTGGCATTGACATTAGCCAAGAATATATAGATATAGCTCAAAAACGCTTGGATAGATATATGGGAATTTTTAGTGAATATTCAAAATAATAGCTTTGTGATCGCCACAAAATCCTTAGGCCATGTCTTAAAAAACTCTGTGGGGGTGGTTAGGGCACTCAATGGAAAATGTGCTTTAGTGTTGTTTAACAGATGCCAAAGGTAACAAAACAACAAGACCAAGTTGCAGAGAGTGCCGTAAAAACATTGATGGCATGAAACTCTTGCCTGCAGAAAAAGCCAAAATGGACGCAAAAGCCCCACCTAAAGGGAGTGTCTTTGTCTGCCCGATTTGCGACAAAAGGAGCATTGTTGGGGTTAGCGCGCAATTAGTAAGAGATCACGACCACCAAACGGGCAAGGGCAGAGAGTGGATATGCGATAGTTGTAACACGGGGCTAGGCAGATTTAAGGACAATCCAAAATTCTTAAAAAAAGTGATCGAATATCTTAAAAGGTATAAAGGTGGTTAATTTCAAAAATCCTTAAAGCTCATTGCTCTTTTTTACTAACCTCCACCTGCGTTTTAGCACGCCCTATAGTGTGTTAAAAAGATAGCCTGCTCAACAAAGATTTAAAGTTTTTCAAAAGAGAAATAGACTCATGGGTCTTACCACACAGCCCATCGAGTTCAAGACTGACACGATGAGATCGCTAATATATCCCTACTTTCAGCCTACTCATCAACCGCTAAATCCAACTTAACCTTAAAGTCTATTTAGAGCTTACATAAAAATTTTACATAATGTCTTCCCCAACTCCACAATTCCTCCAGCGATCACCATTTCAGCTATTCTACCAATAGATTCCATGTATGACCCAGAAAAAACAAACCACTTAAGCTCTTTTTGGGGTGTCTTGTCTATTCTTGCACACAAGTCTAAATTGTATTTTGCTTCCATCACTCCCATATCTACAGCCTTCTTAAAATATTCAAAAGCTTTTTCATCATCTTGGGGTGTGCCACAACCACGAGCATACATAGCTCCTAAGTCATTGTGAGCACGCGCATTTCCGCTATCCGCCGCTTTCTTAAAATATTCAAAAGCTTTTTCATCATCTTGGGGTGTGCCAATGCCATCTCTATACATGCGCCCTAAGTTGTAGCAAGCATTGGGTTCTCCAACTTTTGTGGCTTCTTGAAAATACGCAAAGGCCTTTTGGACATTTTTAACAACTCCACTACCATCTTCATACATGCAACCTAGGTTATTGTAAGCACTGGCATCCCCCATATCCGCTGCCTTTTGGTAGTATGCAAAGGCTTGCTGATTGTCTTTTGAAACACCTCTACCATTACGATACATATGCCCCAAATTATTATAAGCAGGTGCAATTCCTAGATCAGCAGCTTTTTGATAGCACTCCAAAGCTTTTTGGTAGTCTCGAGCAACTCCGCTGCCATCTTCATACATGCAACCTAGGTTATTGTAAGCACTGGCATCCCCCATATCCGCCGCCTTTTGGTAGTACGCAAAGGCTTGCTGATTGTCTTTTGAAACACATTTTCCTTGATAGTAGATAAAACCTAAGTGGTTATAGGCTTCAACATTCCCTAAATCTACAGATTTGTGATAGCACTCCAAAGCTTTTTGGTAGTCTTTAACAGTGCCTTGACCATAGTAGCACATAAACCCCAAGTTATTATAACCTTTACTATCACCCATATCCGCCGCATTTTTGAAATGCTCTAAAGCTTTTTTGTAGTCCTTGTAGGCCCCCAGTCCATTGTAATACATAAAGCCTAAATTAATGTGAGCCCAAGCATTCTTTGCCCCCTTCACATCCACCGCTCTTTGGAAGTATTCCAAGGCTTTAGAGTGATCCTGTTCAACACCCTGACCATTAAAATACAAGTCCCCCAAGTTGTTGTATGCCATAGTGCGGACTCCAGCATTTCCAGTATCCGCTGCCTTTTGGAAATATTCAACGGCTTTATTATAGTCTTGAATAGTGTCTTGATCACTGCAATACATAACCCCTAAATTATAATAAGCCTCGGGAATTTTCATATCTGCCGCTTTTTGGAGACATTTTAGAGCTTTGGTGTAATCTTGATTGCGATGAGTCTCTAAAGCAATGGAAAAGTACTCTATCCAAGAATTATTTTCATCGACTCTTGCCATCTTGCTCCCTTATTTTAAATTAAAACAACACCATCTATTTAGTTGGCCGTGCTTGATTGTGTATTCTGCAATTCTTGCAAACTCACGGGGGGGTTGTGCTTGAATTTGGAATATTCAAGAAGGCTTAAAAGCACCTTTTCGACCGCTTTAAGCGTGGTGAAATAGGAGATTTTGTTTTTGAGCACTTGCATGCGGATGATCTTAGAGTCCTCGCTCACCCGGTCGCTGGTGTTGATCGCCATGTCGATCTCGTGGTTTAGCATAAAATCCGAGATATTAGGCCGCCCTTCAGAGATTTTCAGCACCTGCACGCTCTCTAAGCCCTCAGCCTGCAAGGCTTTATGCGTGCCGGTGGTGGCGTAAAGCTTAAAGCCCAAACTGGCAAAGGCGCGCATTAAAGGCATCGCCCTTTGCTTGTCGGCATCTTTGAGCGACACAAAGACATGCCCGCTGTGCTTGATCGGGTTGTTACACGCAAGCTGGGATTTATAAAAGGCTTCGGCTAAAGTGTAGCCCACGCCCGCCACCTCGCCCGTGCTTTTCATCTCAGGCCCTAGCACCAAATCCGCCCCATAGAGTTTATTAAAGGGGAAGACGCTCTCTTTGACAAAGACATAGTTTAAAGGCTTGGCTAAAAATAACCCCCCGCCTTTATTTTCTAGCCCCTTCATCTCCTCTAATTTCTGCCCCACCATCACCCCAATCGCCATCGCCGCAATGTCTAACCCCAAAGCCTTAGACACAAAGGGCACGGTGCGCGAACAGCGGGGGTTGATCTCTAGCACAAAGAGTTGGTTATTCTTATAGGCAAATTGGATATTCACGAGCCCCAATACTTGTAAGCCCAAAGCGATTTTTTGCGTTTGGCTATAAACCTCCTCTAAAACCTGCGGGCTTAGGCTTGGGGGGATAAAGCAAGTGCTATCGCCTGAGTGAATCCCGGCCGGCTCAATATGCTCTAGCACGCTGCACACAAAGACACTTTGTTGGTCGCAAATGGCATCCACATCTAACTCTAGCGCGTCCTCTAAAAAGCTATCCATCAGTAGGCTAGTTTCAAAGCTGTAGTGTTCTATGTAGTCTAAACACTCCTCTTTGGTGCGTAAAATCCGCATTTTTGCCCCCCCTAGCACAAAACTTGGGCGTAAGATGAGGGGCAGCTCTAGCTGGTCTAAACACTCTAGGGCTTGCTCCTTTGAGTTGGCGCATAAGCCCTTGGGGTAGGCAATGTTTAGGCGGTCTAAAAGTCTATGGCATAAATCCCGCTCCTCGGCAATTTCAATGTTTTTAAAGGCGGTGCCTAGCAAGGGGATATTTAGGGCTTCTAAGTCTTTGGCAATTTTCAGAGGCGTTTGCCCCCCAAAGCCCACCACCACGCCCATTAAATGCGCCCTCTCTCTTGCCACAATCTCTAGGACATGCTCTAAAGTGATGGGCTCAAAGTAGAGTGTGTCGCTGGTGTCATGGTCGGTGCTGATCGTCTCGGGGTTGTTGTTGATGATGATAGGGCTTAGTCCCATTTTTTTAAGCGCAAGGCTAGTGTGCGTCAAGGCGTAGTCAAACTCCATGCCCACCCCGATTTTATTGGCACTCGAGCCGATTAAAATCACTTTTTGGCGGGTGGATTTGGGGGGGTTGTTGTGGCTAGGGAAGGCGGGGGCGTAGGTGCTGTATAGGTAGGGCGTGGGGCTTTTAAATTCATTCGCGCTCAAATCCACTTGATACATTTTAGGGTGCAAGTCTAGGGTATCTCTGGCCTCCCTCACCTCTGACTCGCTCACGCTTAAAAAGCTGGCAATGAGTGAATCGCTTAAGCCCATGCTCTTAAGCCTAAATAGGGCGTTTTTGTCGCTAAGTAAAGTTTTATCCGCATCTTTAAGCTCTAGCAAGGCTTGCACGATTTCGGCTATCTCGTTTAAAAAGTAGGGATCGATATAGCATAAATCATGCACCTCATCTACGCTTAAGTTTTGGGCGAAGGCGTGCATGGCGTAAAGTAGGCGTTTAGGATTGGGGCGGCGCAGTTCTTTTTTCAAAAATGCCAAATCTAGGGGGCTTTCTAAAAAGGCGTGCAGATTTTTTAAGAGATAATCACTTTCTAGGGCTTTCATCAAACTCTCTTTAAAGCTCCCCCCAATCCCCATCACCTCCCCAATGCTTTTCATAGAAGTGCCTAAAGTGCTATCCACTTGGGGGAATTTCTCAAAGTCAAAATGCGGGATTTTGGTGATGATGTAATCTAGTGTGGGCTCAAAACAAGTCGTGCTCTGGGTGATGTCATTTTGAATCTCTTCTAAAGTGTGCCCCAAAGCTAAAAGCGTGGCAACTTTGGCGATGGGAAAGAGCGTGGCTTTGCTAGCAAGGGCAGAACTACGACTAACTCTAGGGTTCATTTCAATGACTAATAAACGCCGATCTTTAATGGCAAATTGCACATTCGCCCCCCCCGTATCCACCCCAACCGCCCTAAGCACGGCAAAGCTGGCATCGCGCATGCGTTGGTATTCTTTATCTGTCAAGGTGAGAGCGGGGGCAATGGTGATGCTATCGCCTGTGTGGATGCCCATCGGATCGACATTTTCAATACAGCACACGATCACGCAATTATCCTTGCAATCGCGCACCACCTCCATTTCAAACTCTTTACAGCCTAATAAACTCTCTTCAATCAAAATCTCACTAATGGGCGAGGCTTCTAGGGCGAATTTGGCTAAGTCCCTAAACTCCTCAATGTTAAAGGCAACGCTGCTCCCCTCCCCTCCCAAAGTAAAACTAGAGCGGATAATGCAAGGAAAGCCCACTTCTTTAACCACACTTAAGGCCTCCTCCTCGCTGTAGGCATACCCCCCCTTGGGTAAATCTAGCCCGATGTTTAGCATGCACTCCTTAAACGCGCGCCGATCTTCTGCCTTTAAAATGCTCTCAATCTTCGCGCCTAAGAGTTTGACATGTTTTAGCGCCCCCTCAAAATGCCCCTGCTGGTGCAACTCCACCATGATATTTAACGCCGTCTGCCCCCCCATTGTGGGTAAAATCGCCTCTATGCCCTCAATTTCGACGATTTTGAGTACATTTTGCGTGTTAATGGGCTCAATATAAGTTTTATAGGCTAGGGCTTTGTCTGTGTTGATGGTGATGGGGTTGGAGTTTAAAAGCACCACTTCATAGCCTAAGCTTTTAAGCGTTTTAAGGGCAATGCTAGAAGAGTAGTCAAACTCGCACGCCTGCCCTATGACAATGGGACCTGAACCAATGAGTAGAATTTTCTTAAAGTTTTGCATAAGGGGGATTATAGCAAAAGTTGGGGCTTAGGGTTTTTAGTGATAGCGTTTGAGGTAGATGATCCGCTAATCTCAAAAAACCTTTTCTGTGTTGCCTCCTACTCAAAAAGGTCTTTCAGATACTCTTCTTGATCGTGTCTTTTTGCTTTTTGTGCCCGTTCTTGCAAACGCTCGATTTTTTTGCGTTCAGATTGTGGTAGTGAATCCAGCTTAATGGGCAAGTACTCACAAAAACTATAAAAATACTGCGCCAGATTACCCCAAAAGCATTGTTCCACAATCCACTTTTCCAGTTCATAAGAATCATAAATACGACCCTGTTTGACATTCCAAATTTTAGCCACCCTAACCAAGCGTCTTAGGGTTTGTTGGTTACTAAGCACTCCATCTAGATCATTTGGATTTGTGTATCGCCAACTGCTATACTCCCTATCCTTACCGGGATCAGGTATTTTGTAGCATTCGCTAGACATCTTTAATGCTGGCACTAAATCAAATTTAATGTGGTTTAACTCCAATACGACTGCAGGATAGCTTTGGCGACTAATTGATCTTGGGTATTTCGATTCCGCAAAATCTTTAAGGTAGTTTAAATAAGTTTTTGGCTTTGGATTGTCCCGATCGTGTGGGTCACCCTCAAATACAACCATCAAATCAACATCTGAATTATCATCAAATTTTCGCGGAATGATGGTCCCCCTCTTGTAAGAACCAAAGATAAAACATTCCCGGAATGTATCGCTATATTTGTCTTTGTATTCCTTAAAATAACTTTTCAAGAGAGTAACTATATTGCTAATAGAAGTTTGAATTCTAGCTTTCTCATCCCCTCCCACAATCGCCCTCTTAGCCAAATCTTCCAAATAGCTATTGACACCCATGCTTACTCCTTATCTACCTGGTATATATGGGATTCTCTTTGTATTTGTCTCCCTGCAAGCCAATACCCAAGCCACGAGATGGGTAAGGACTCTTTATTAAGCACGCTTTTTTCAAAATTTAATCTTTTAAGATATTCAATCTGTTTCTCTATATCCATATTCTTAGATCCAAGTTCTGCGAAAACTCTTGCCTTATCCCTAAGAGCTAGGTATTGGTTGCCACAACGAGAGTGGGCAAGATGCTTTTCCTGTGTCCTTAAAAAGATTAAAAACACTGTTAAAGATCCGGAGATAATAGAAAGTACACTAAGCCATATTTTGTCAAGATTGCCAAATGTGAAAGTTAAGGTGATGCAAAGAGACACACTGGACAATAACATTAAAGCATACTCAGCATATCTCCACATCATGGCACTCTCCAAGTGCCCTTTGGCAGAGAAACTCACATCCTCATCAATTCGCTTAAGTTCTTTGCGGATATTTTCTAACATATTCTGTTCCTTACACCCCCTTGCACACCTACACTTCGGACAACTTAACATGGTAACTCCGCCTAATAATACTCAAAGACCTTTTAGGCGCGATACCAAATGGGGAGTCTAGTGAGGCTGTTTTTGCCAAAAAACATATATTCTGTGTTTGTTGTGCTGGATACATTCCAATTATCTAAAGGTTGGCTAAAAGAAAAGCTGTGAGCAAACATGCTACCCATAGTTCTCACATTAGATACATCCCAGCTGTTTAGCGGTTGGTTAAAGGCTTTGCAACCAAAAAACATTTTTTCCATATTTGTTACCCTAGACACATTCCAATCATTGAGCGGTTGATTAAAATTATCACAACCCAAAAACATACCCCTCATGTTCGTTACTTTGGATACATCCCAATGATTAAGAGGCTGGTTGAAGTTTCTGCAGGAATCAAGCATTTTTTCCATATTTGTTACTTGAGAAACATCCCAAGTTTCTAATCCCTCATAACTTTCTCTGTGAGAATGTTGAAACACTTCGCTTAGATCTGTCAGCCCCCCAATATCAATCTCGCCTAAATGCACGCTTTCATCGGCGACAAGGGCTTTTAGCTCCTCCTTGCTTTGGGGGCAATATTTTTTAGCCATCGCTTTGGGTGTGGCTTTGGGGCTAGTGGGGGCGTTTAGGCTGGGGTGTGCCTTTAGGCCAGTCAGCACGCCCTCTAAATCCAGCACGCCCTGCTCCAAGCTGGCTAAAGCCTCCAAAACCTCCTTAGCACTGCTAGCACTCTCTAAGCTAGCTAGGGGTGTGGCAGTTTTAGACTTAACGCGTTTCAAGCTGATTAAAATTTGTTCTAACTGGGTATCGTCCTCTAGGCTGGCGTAGTGCGTGTCTAGGGCTTGGTTTAAATGCGCTAAAGCCTCTGCTAACGCGCTAAATTTGGCGTGCAATTCTTGAGCCTCTGCTTGCACATCTAGCCCCTCTTCTAACACACTTTTACTCAAACGGCATGCGCGTTTGGTGGTTTTGATCTCTTGTTCTAATTTTGCTAATGCCTCTTGCATGGGACTCCTTTATTGAAAGTTTTGCATGGGGGGATTATAGCAGGCATGGCTATAGACTCAGATATTTTTTTAGGAGTACTTCTTGTTGTCCCTCCAAAGACTTTATAGTATTTTCTAGGGTGGTGCGCTCTTGCTCGATCCTAGCGATCACGCCCACGATGTGCTCTTGCGCTTGCAGAGGTGGGAGGGGGATTTTAAGGGCTTTAAAGTCCTCTGTATTGAGGCTTGGGTAAGAGGCTTTAGGCATGCGCTCCTGCATTTGGCGCATTAAGTCCGCTGAAAACATAAACAAAAGGTAGAGAAATTTAGAATTCAGACTCTCTTTGCCCTGCAAAATGGCAAAGCCCGTAGAAAATAGGGTATTTGGCATGCTTTCCTCAATATAGGTAAAACCTTTAAGATAGGGGCGCACACTGGATATAACCACGCTATCACTAGGGGCTAGACGGCGCGCCCTTGTGGGGAGTTGGTTGCCCGCTATAGGGGGGTTTAGGCGGATGTTACCCGTGCCATTTTCCACGCAATCAATATCGATGTAGCGGTAGGCTTGGCTCTCAGGGCTAGGGTTGTGGCTGTGTTGGTTGAGGGCACAATGCGCCCCCAATTTGACAAAATCCCACCCTTGAGCTGGGGGTGTGGGTAGATTGTCTAAAAGCGTGGCTAGGGAGGGTTTTAGCCCTGCTTTTTCTAGGGCGTGGGTGAGGAGGGTAAGGTAAGCTCTCTTTAGGGCTTTGGCGCGCTCTAAATCCTCTAAGATTGCTTTAAGTTTTTGCGATCTCTCTCTCTCTCTCTCTCTCTCTCTCTCTCTCTTTGCCTAAAAACTCTTGTAAGATTTCTTGCTCTTTGCCTTGTAGGGTGGCGATCTCTGCATCTAGGCGGGCGATTTCTTGCTCGATTTGGGTCAATACGCTGATGATTTGTTCTTGTGTCTCTAGGGGTGGGAGGGGGATTTGATAATCTAGGACACTGCCCTTATCTCCTCTTGGCATTTTTAGCCCTTTAGTGTGTCGCATTTCATACTCAAAAAAGCCATCATCGCTTAAAAGATAATATAAAAATCTTGGGGCAAGGGTTTTAACATCTTTGGGGCGAAGCACGATAACATCGTTATTTGTGCCTCCGTTGGTATCGGCAAACCAAATCTTTTTAAGATAGGGTCTAATGTTGCTAATGAGTATGTCATTTGGCATATAGGCGTTTGTAGTCCCGCCTTTTTCTAGGATAAAAGAAGCGTCTATTTTGCCTTTTTTGTCTTGCAACAAGTTATCAACGCCCACATAGTTGCTGGGGGTGAGTAGGTCGGTAGAAATTCTATCTTGGGGGTAAAAGGCGACATCCTTTAAGCGTTTTGCCTTCCACCCCCCCACTGGCGGGCTAGGCAAGTTTTGCACTAGATTTTTTAGCTCCTCTAGCTTGGGGTCTATGGGCGTGGGGTTTGTTAGCTCTAGGTTAAGGCGCTCTAGGTTTTCTAGGATTTTAAGGGCACTTTCTACCCCCCCCCCCCCCCGGGGGGGGGGGGGGGGGGGCCGGAGCCTTGAGAGCCTTCAGTGGCAAGAATTTAGCTTTGACGAGGTGTTTATTTATGAAAGGGGGAGGCGTTATAAAAGAGGGGATCACACCAGCGGAGAGATCGCCTATATCTCCTCAAGTGCCTTGAATAATGGCGTGGATGGGTTTGTCAGCCCGCCAAGCTACATGAAAATCCACCAAAACAAAATCACCTTAGCCAATAGCGGGAGTGTGGGCAGTTGCTTTTACCACCCCTACCCTTTTGTCGCCTCCGATCATTGTATGGTGGTGTGGCTCAAAGAGAGAGAATTAAACCGCCATTTAGCCCTATTTTGCACCACAATTTTACGCCACAGCGTGCAACACAAATATGGCTTTAATCGCGAGATCAACCGCGAACGACTCTTAGAAGAAAAATTTAGCCTGCCCGTCCATGCAAATGGCACCATCGCTTACGATCTCATGGAGAATTTCATCAAAGCCCTAGAAAAACAGCAGATAGAAAGAGTTATGGCGTTGTGGGATCGCAAGTTGGGGGCGTATGAGGGGGTGGGGCGGGGGCTTTAGGGCGTGGGTGGTAACCAAGTGCTTTGAGCGTAGCGTATTGTCTTTAAGCATTTCTTAGAGAATTTTATATTAAAGTCCTGCCCATATGAGAGCTTCACATGAAATCTAAAACAAGCAGTTCGTTCCAAAAGACTTTCAAAGAACTCCAGCGGGACAATGTCAAAATCACGCTTGCCATCGTGTTTGTCGTGGTCATTGCGGGTATGGCACTCTTTTGGGGGGATGTGAGTTTCCATTTGCCCCTATTGGTTTTAGCCACGGTGGTGGGGGGGTATATGGCGATGAATATCGGGGCTAATGATGTGGCTAACAATGTGGGTCCCTTGGTGGGCTCGCAAGCGATCACTTTGGGCATGGCGATTTTAATCGCGGCTATTTGTGAGGTGTTGGGGGCGGTGTTGGCTGGATCGGAGGTGGTACAAAGCATTAAGGGCAAGATCATCAATCCCGCCCACATCGAGAGTAGTGCTGTCTTTGTGGGGGTGATGTTTGCGGCTTTGCTGTCTGGGGCTTTGTGGTTGCACTTGGCTACGGCGATTGGCGCGCCGGTTTCCACCACGCATTCAATTGTGGGGGGGGTTTTGGGTGCGGGCTTGATGGCTGGGGGTGTGGGGGCTGTGGAATGGCACTTTTTGGGGGGCATTGTGGCTAGTTGGGTGATCTCGCCTTTAATGGGCGGGGGGATTGCCATGGGACTCTTGGTGCTCATCAAAAGCGTTTTGAGTGATCGGGAGGATAAAAAGCAAGCTGCCCTAAAGAGTATGCCCTTGATGATTGGGGTGATGGGGTTTGCCTTTGGCTGGTACATGCTAGCTAAGGTGTTGCACAAGCACATCCCTTTAGCCAACTGGGAGGAGTTGCTCTTAAGCGTGGTGTTAGGGGGTATCCTCTACCACAGCTTTAAGGTTTATATTCTTAAAAAGCTCCCCAGTTTGCAAAACACAAAAGAGAGTGTGCATGCCCTCTTTACACTCCCCTTGATTTTTGGGGCAGCCCTGCTGAGTTTTGCGCATGGGGCTAATGATGTGGCTAATGCCGTTGGTCCTCTAGCAGCCATTGTGCAAAGTTTGCGTGAATGGGGCAATCCTACTCCTAGCACCGCTTATGCGCCCTTGTGGATCATGTCCATTGGGGGGTTTGGGATTGCCCTAGGACTTAGTCTCTATGGTCCCAAGTTGATTAAAACCGTGGGGAGTGAGATCACCGAATTAGATAAAATGCAAGCCTTTTGCATCGCCATGGCAACGGTGATCACGGTGTTGCTGGCTTCAAAACTAGGTTTGCCCGTGAGTTCCACGCATATTACGATTGGGGCGGTCTTTGGGGTGGGGTTTTTGCGGGAGTTCTTGCAAAAACGCCTCTTTGAGATGAAACAGATGATTTTAGATGCCCACTATGGCGAAAATACAGAGGTGATCAAGAATTTTTTGGATCGCTTTGAGCGGGCTAACCCCAAGCAAAAAAAAGAGATGTTGGCTTATTTAAAGACTCTCCAAAAAGAAAACAACACCTTAGAATATGCGGTGGGCTTGAGTAAGAAAGAGCGCAAACGCTTGAAAAAAGCCTATAAAAGCGAGTTGGTCAAACGTTCGGTGATCAAAAAAATCATCACCGCTTGGGTGATAACCGTCCCTGTATCGGCTTTTTTGGGTGCGGGGGGGTATTATCTGATCGATGTGTTTAGCCTTGTGGAACGCTTATAAAGCGTGGTTATTTAAAATAGACTATAGTAACACGGATGAAAATTTGAAGGAGAGTGATTGGATTTTTATGAGCCGATTTTAATGTCCGCTCTTGCATTCCTCTTGGTTTTACTCAATGCCTTTTTTGTGCTCTCTGAGTTTGCCATTGTCAAGGTTAGACGTTCTAAATTAGAAGAGTTGAGTTTGCAAAACGATCAAAATGCCATTTTAGCCCTTAAAATCAACGCCTCGATCAACACTTATTTGAGCGCGACCCAGCTAGGCATCACACTAGCTTCTTTGGGGTTGGGTTGGCTAGGTGAGCCTGCTATTGCGCATTTTATCACGATCTTTTTGCAAAAATGGTTGCACTTGGACAATATCCATGCTCTAGCGCATGGCATTAGCGTAGTGATTGCCTTTAGCCTCATCACTCTATTGCATGTGATTTTGGGGGAGATTGTGCCTAAGTCCATCGCGATTGTGCATGCTGAAAAAGTGGTGCTTTGGGTGGCTAGACCCTTGCATGCCTTTTGGCTGATCTCCTATCCCGTTGTCAATCTTTTTGATTTTTTAGCTAGAATCGTGCTCAAAATCTTTAGAATCGAACTCCAGCATGACAGTGCACACTCTGAAGAGGAGTTAAAGATCATTGTGGGGGAAAGTTTGCGCGGAGGGGTGATTGACTATGTGGAAGAGGAGATTATCAAAAATGCGGTGGATTTTTCGGATACGAGTGCTAAAGAGATCATGACACCCAGAAACGACATGGTTTGTTTGGATATGCGTAATTCCTATGAGGATAATATCCAAATCATTTTGAAAAACTCCTACACCCGCTACCCATGCTGTGAGGGGAGCAAGGACAATATCTTGGGGCTGGTGCATATTAGAGATGTGCTCTCCACCTCTTTATTGGAGAATACCAACCTCTCTAGCACCCAAAACCTGAGAAAAATCCTCAAAGAGATGTTGATTGTGCCTGAGAGCGCGTCTATCTCCCAAATCCTCATCAAAATGAACAAACAGCAGATACATACCGCTTTGGTGGTGGATGAATACGGGGGCACTTCGGGTTTATTAACTATTGATGACATTATTGAGGAAATCATGGGCGATCTTTACGATCGGCACGACTTGAAACGCGAGGGGATCAAACAGCTAGATGAGAACACTTTTGAGTGCAATGGCATGGTGGATTTGGAAAGTGTTGAGGAGGTTTTAGGGGTCAAATTCGATCAAGATTATGAGCAAGTTACCTTGGGGGGGTATGTTTTTAGTCTCTTGGAGCGGCTACCCGAAGTGGGCGATGTGGTGGGCGATGCGCATTGTATTTTTGAAGTGCTGGACATGGATAAGGCGCGGATTAAAAAGCTTAAATTGATGAAGAAAGATATTTAGAGATGGCACAAAATCAAGTGTTAAGATGGGCGTTATTAATGGGGTTTTTGGGGGATTTAGCCTTGAGCGACCCTTTGGAGCCCACAGATTTTAATATCCTGCAAGCCCTCAAGGCTTCTCCCAAGATTTTTTCAACCCACCCTTCGCCCATCTCGCTCAAGCAAGCATGGGATATGGTGCTCTCCAACTATGAGGGCATTAAAGCCCAAGACTATGCCCAAAAAAAGGCCAAGAAACTCAGCACAGCGGCCAAACTCTCTTTTTTGCCCGAAATTGACTTGAGTGCCTTTTATGTGCATTTGGGTAAGCCCATTGAGCTCCAGCCCTTTAGTGCTAGCAAGCGT
Source organism: Helicobacter mehlei (assembly GCF_007280785.1). Taxonomy (NCBI): domain Bacteria; kingdom Pseudomonadati; phylum Campylobacterota; class Epsilonproteobacteria; order Campylobacterales; family Helicobacteraceae; genus Helicobacter; species Helicobacter mehlei. The sequence goes on along the minus strand of NZ_VKGC01000002.1, from coordinate 74,125 downwards.
GCCCAAATTCAAGAGGGTGCAAGGGGTTTGGAAAACTCCCTAAAAGCCCCTCTAGCCCATATGCCCCCCCCTTTGAATGGGTTAGGGAATGTCATAGGGGGTGCGGTTGCACAGGGGACTTCGGGTTTAATGGGTCTTTTAAGCGAGCCTTTTTTGTTTTCTAAACAAAATGTGGTCATGGGGGCATTGAGCATTATTTACCCACTCTACATGGGCGGGGCACGTTTTTATATGAGCAAGTTAGCCTCTCTAGCCCATAAAGATTCCATGGAGGTTTCACGGCTCAAAAGACTCTCTACCTTCCAAGAGCTAGTGAAAATTTATTATGGTTTGGTGCTCAATATTGAGGTTTTAGAGGTGCTTAAGGGGGTGGAGGAGGGGCATTTAAAGCATTATCAAAATGCACTCAAACGCCAAAAAGCGGGGCAAATCGCGCGGGTAGAGGTGCTGAGTGCCTCTGTGGCTTATGAAAAAAGCAAGATCAAGACCATGCAGGCTAGAGACTCACTAGAAGTTGCCACCCTAGCTTTCAACACCATTTTATCCAGTGCCAACATGCCCGCCTCTAAGCTCCACTTTGCTCCCACAGCCCATCTGCACTTACGCGCTAAAGCCCTACCCAATGTGGATTTTTTTATCCAAGAGACTTTGAGCTCTTATCCAGCGTTAAAAAGTCTAGCCATCAAACAAAAAAGTGCTAGAGAGATGACAAAATTACAAATCTCTAAATTTCTGCCCCATTTTAACTTCTTTGGGGCGTATGTGATGAAACAAAATAATTCCCCACTCACCAATATGGTTCCCGAATGGTTTGTGGGCGTGGGGGCAAAACTGCCCATTTTGACCCCGGGGGGGCGTGTGATGCACTACCAAGCGGCTAAAATTGATGAGTTGCAAGTGAGTGCGCTACAAAGCCAAGCTAAAAAAGATATGGAGTTGTTGGTGCACAAAACTTATTTGCAATGCCAAGCCTCTTTGAAGGAATACCAAAGCCTGAACGCTAGCGTGGAGTTAGCTAAAGAAAATCTCAAGCTCCAAGAAGAGGCATTTAACCAAGGCTTGAGCACCAATGCCTTAGTTGTGGATGCGCGCAACTCGCTAGCCGGAATCTTGGTGGAGCAAAAAACCAGCGCGTTTAAATACATCAGTTCCCTAGTGGATTTGATGGTTTTAAGTGATCGCATCGATTCATTCTATGATTTTGTTTATTAGGAGAGGGCATGCCCAAGACTAAAACTACTAATCTTTTGGTTATGATTGTCCTTTTAGCCCTAGCAATCTTAGGCTGGCTGGGGTATTTGTATTACCAAGCTTACAACCACAAAATGCAACGCTTACAAGGCTTTATTGAGGCTAGAGAGTATAGCGTGAGTTCCAAGTTGGCTGGGCGCGTGGAAAATGTGTTGGTCAAAAAGGGGGATATTGTCAAAAAAGGGGCTTTAATGTTTGTGATCAATAGCCCCGAGGCTGAGGCCAAACTTTTACAAGCCAAATCCAGTCACAAGGCCGCACGGGCACTAAAAGATGAGGTGCTTAAAGGGACTCGCTCCCAAACCATCAAGAGTGCTAAAGATGTGTATCAAGCCGCTAAGGCCCAAAGCGATCTAGCCCAAGAAACTTATAAGCGCATCCAAGACCTCTACGATCAGGGGGTTACTAGCTTGCAAAAACGCGATGAAGCCTATGCGGCTTTTCAGAGTGCGACCTTTAATAAAAATGCGGCTTACCAACAATACAAGCTCGCCCTAGAGGGGGCTAGCTCAGAGACCAAAATTGCCGCCCAAGCCAAAGAGAGTGCTGCTTTAGGACAACTTAATGAAGTGCAAGCCTTTTTGCACGATAAAAATGCTTATAGCCCCATAGATGGGGAAGTGAGCAATGTTTTGTTGTATAGCGGGGAGTTAAGCCCCAAGGGCTTCCCGGTGGTCTTGGTTACGGACACTGCGCATGCGTGGCTGAATTTGAGTGTGCCAGAAAAATACTTGCAACAATTTAGCATCGGTTCTAGCTTTAAGGGCTATGTGCCCGCTTTGCAAAAAGAATTGGAATTTAAAGTAACCCATGTGGCTGTGATGGGGGATTTTGCTACATGGAAGAGCACAAGTTCGAGTAAGAGTTATGACATGAAGAGCTTTAGCATTGAGGCGACCCCCTTAAGCCAAATGCAAGATTTGCGGGTGGGCATGAGCGTCCTAGTGGATATCCCCAAACCTTGAGGTTTAGCGCATGCTGGCTAAATTTTTGCATGATAAATTTAGCTTGGGGCTGTGCTTTGTGGCACCCTTAGTGCTTTGGGGGCTCATTGCGGCTATTTTTTATAAAGAAATCCCCACCCGCTTGAATGTGGGGGTGGTCGATTTGGATCACAGCCACCTGAGCCAAGAGATTGTTACCGCGCTCAATGCCAGTAGCTACCTCAACCTCAAGCATTTTTATAGCGGTTTGGATCAAGCCAAGCCCTTTTTAGCCAACAAAGAGATTTATGGGGTGGTGGTCCTGCCTAAAAATTTGGAGAGGCAGATCAAGCTAGGCATCAAAACCCCCGTGGCACTTTATTATAACGCTGAGTTTGTGTTAGTGGGTAAGTCCATTGCTAATGCGCTCTTACAAACCCTCCTCACTTTAGGGATCAAAAACGATGTGGCTAGAAATCTAGCTACACATAGCGATCTCAACACCGCCAAAGCCCTAGCCTTCCCCTTGCATGTGAATCTGCACCGTCTCTATAATGAAGACAACAACTACGCGCAATTTTTATCCAGCGTGATCTTACCCTGTATGTGGCAAATCATCGTGGCTTTGGGCATGCTTAATTTTCTGATGCAATGCTCCAGCCTAAGCGATATCTTAGGGGCTTTGGGGCTCAACACCGCCATTTTTAGCTTTTGGGGGTTTTTGATGGTGTTTTTTTTAAAACCCTATGATGCGCATTTGGGGGTTTTTCTTTTAGCTGTTATCTTATTGGTGCTGTGTGTCTCTAGCGTGGTGATCGCTTTGCATGCCCTCCTTAGCGACCCACTACGCACTGCCTCAGTGATTGCCGCCTACACCGCCCCCTCTTTAGCCTTTGTGGGGGTAACCTACCCCACGCCCAACATGCCTGTTTTAGGGGAGTTTTGGGGATCACTCTTGCCCATCACCTATTTTATCAAGTCCTTTATCGCCCTGTTGCACTACCAAGAGGGAGTCCCTTTAGCCCTTGCCTCGCTCTCCAAAATGTGGTTTTTCTTGCTCTTCTTGCCCTTGGGGTTGTTAGTCCATGCCTTGAGAAAAAAAACATGTTAGGGCTTTTTACCGCTGAGTTTAAAAGAATTTTCACGCATGCGGGCGTGGTGTTTATCATTGTGGTCGGGCCTCTTTTTTATGCCCTGCTCTACCCCCTACCCTACAAAAGCGACATTGTAACCAAGCAAAAAATCGCGCTTGTGGATGCCGATGAAAGTGCACTTTCTAGGCGGCTTATCCGCATGTTAGAGAGCACGCAAGGTATTAGCATCGCCTATCGTCCTAGTTCCATGCAAGAAGCTAAGGCACTTTTAGAACATGAAAAGGTCTATGGGATTGTGTTGATCCCTAAGTTTTTTGAACGCCAAATTTACACCAGTACACCCGCGCATGTCGAGCTTTATGCCAATGCCAATTACTTCTTGATCTATGCCGCCATTGCTAATGCCACCCTAGATGCGATTAACGCGCTTGGCGATCAAATCAAACTCCACAAAGCCCGCTTTGAGTCCCAAAGACCCCAAGAACCCAATCTTTTAACTTTGCAATCCATCCCACTTTTCAACCCCTCTTTGGGCTATCTTAACTACGCCCTAGCCAATGCCCTGATTTTCATCTTGCACCAAACCTTGTTGATGGGCACTAGCATGCTCACCTGCACGCCCAACACCCGCCTACGTGCCTCTAGCTTTTTGGAGGCTTTGGGGGCTATTTTGGTGCGTTGTCTGTGTTTTATGGGTGTTTATCTCTTTTATATTTTCTTGTATTTTGGGGTGCTTTTCCCCTATTATCATATCCACATCCACGCCAATCCGACCACGCTTCTAGCCTTTGGAGCGGTGTTTTTATTGGCAACGGCAAGCTGTGGGGTGGTGTTAGGCACTTATTTATCAAAGCCTATCCGGGCAACCCAGATTCTCTTATTGGCTTCCTTGCCCATGATCTTTATGATGGGCTTTATTTGGCCCTTTGAGCTCTTACCTAGTGCCTTGCGCGTGTTATTGCAAGCCGTGCCTGCTTACCATGCCATCTCAGGAATGGTGATGCTAAACCAATTAGGAGCTGATCTCAGTGCTACTCTTACCCACCTGAGTGCCCTTGTTATTATTGCTTTTATCGCTCTGTTTTGGGGGGCTTTTAGATTAACACGCCTGAAGGGTTAGCCATTGTTTAAAACACCTCTCATATTAGCCTTTAAAGAAGCCTTCCCCCACACAATCCCCATTTGTTTGGGTTATTTGTTGATGGGCGCAGCCTTAGGGATTTTCTTGCAACAAAATGGTTATGGGGTATTTGCCGCCCTTTGCATGAGCTTGTTTGTCTATGCGGGGGCGGTGCAGTTTATGGTCGTGGCTTTGGTGAGCGTGCATGCCAGTTTGCTGAATATTTTTTTATTGGTGGCTGTTGTGAATGCGCGCCAAATTTGTTATGCGATTGCGATGATTGAGCCCTTTTCTGGCATGAAAAAACGCCTCTACTACATAGCACATGCCCTCAGCGATGAAACTTTCATGCTTTTAAATGTCGCCCAGCCCAAGCAATCGGTGCGCGAGGATTTTATGTTAGCCATCGCCCTTTTAAACCAAAGTTATTGGGTATTAGGGACTTTACTAGGTTCTTTGCTAGGGGATAGCTTTAAATTAGATGTGCGGGGGATGTCTTTTGTGATGGTGAGTATTTTTGTGGTGATCTTTATGGAGCAATGGAAAAGCACTAGCCGGCATGCACCCGCCTTAATTGGGCTTATGAGCGCGTTGGTGTGTTTCATTATTTTTGGCAAGTCCCACTTTTTATTGCCCACTTTAGCGATCATGGTGGCGATATTTCTACTCTTCAAACGCCGTTTAGATTAGAGATGCTAGGTTTATATATCTTAATGGCTTGGGTGATCACAGCCCTAACCACTTACGCCTTCAAGGTCTTTTCTTTCTTGATCTTTAATGCCAAAAGAAAAGCGCCTAGCTGGGTGCTCTATCTGGGGCGCATGTTTGGCTTAGGGGCGGTGGGCATGTTGATTATTTATGGGATCAAAGACGGGTCTTTTGGCGCGCCCCCCTATGGACTCAATGAAATTCTAGCGATTGCGAGTGTGGTGATCGTGCATGGAGTGTTGCGTATTTTTATTATCAGCGTGGCGGTGGGGACAGCCCTTTATATGTTCTTGGTGCAAAGCGCGGTTTTGGAAAAACTCTTTTAAAACTTGTAAAGATACATCAGGTTAAACATCAAGGAGGTTTCAAAACTATTGGAATCTTGGGCACTTTTGTCGGTGGGCAAAACCTTAAAGCCAGCCTCGATGCGGTGTTTGGAATAAAGCGTTAGGGTCATGCCCCCTTGAATCACCAGCCCAAAGGCGTAGATAGCTTGTTTGTTGCGGATTTGAAAATTAGCATTGTCGGCATAAAACACCCCCCCAGCACCCAAGCCCCCATAAAAACCCCAAAAATGTTTAAAAGAACGGGTCAAACTAAATTCCATTGGAATCTCAAAACCCGCACTTGCTACGCCATAAAAGGAAGTCGAGGGTGTGGTCTTAAAAAGCCAATTTGCCTTAGAAGTGGCTAAATCCAAAGCAAAAAAAACGCGAATCCCCACATAATGTTCAAAGAAAGTCTGCAAGCCCCCCTTCAAACTCAAAATAATGGGAAAATTCTCCAGCTTGGTATTTTGATAGTCTTTTTTGATATTGATCATGCCCAAACCCACACCAAAATACCCACCATTTTTTTGTTTGAGGCGGCGGTGCTTATTGACTAGGCGGGTATAACTATCCTCTTCTTTGAGCAAGCTTTCTAAAGATTTGGGTAACTTGGAATTTTTGGCTAAAAGTGGCAACACCAGCAAGCCACACCCAAGAAGCTTTTTTAAAAGACACAAATGCACATAACCCTATGAACTTTAATATTTGATATTTGTTGTATAATAACATAAAATTGTGGTGGAGCGATGTTTAGTTTTTTGCCTCTGAAGGGGATTTTTTGATAAGCAACAAGCGGTCATTAGATGCCTATGTCCAAGCGGGTACCTTAGTTTTGCAAGGGAATTGGGATTTTAGAGCCCCTGCTGGTGCTCTCTCTCATCTAAAGAATGTCTTAGAAAATGCCCCCTCAATTCAGGCGATTGACTTCAAGGGAGTGGATAATGTCGATTTTGTGTTTCTGATGTTGCTCTACGATCTGCTCGGACACAAAAAACCAAAATTCCTCAACGCTAATGCCTATACCGCACGGGTGCTAGAAGTCGTGGAGAACTGGATTAGAGAAGATCCCAGTATTTTAAAACAAGAACATGCCATGCGCACCTTCAAAAACCCCCTAGACAAGTTGGGGCGTGGTGTGGCTTCCTTTTATGGGACTTTACTCAACACCTTTAATTTTTGTGGTATGGTGGTCTATTATGTGGGATTGGTTTTGATTCGCCCCAAGACTCTTTGCCTAGCCCCCTTGACCCACCACATCCATGAGAGCGGGTTTAAGGTCTTGCCTGTGAGCATTTTAACCGTCTTTGTCGTGGGCTTTGCGATCGCCTTGCAGGGGGCAGTGGAGCTACAGCAAATGGGTTTTCCGATGATGAGCATTGAGATGACTGCTAAGTTGGCTTTAAGGGAGATGGGTCCCTTTATTTTGGCTTTGGTGGTGGCGGGGCGTAGTGCCTCTAGTTTCACCGCTCAAATTGGGGTGATGAAGATCACCGAAGAATTGGATGCGATGAAAACGATGGGTTTAAACCCCTTCCAATTCTTGGTCTTGCCCCGTGTGTTGGCATTGGTGATCGCCATGCCGTTATTGGTCTTTATTGCCGACACCTTTGCTCTTTTAGGGGCGATGATTGCTATTAAATTCCAATTAAATGTGGGCTTTACGCACTATGTAGCGCGTTTGCACGAAAATGTAGGGTTGTCGCATTTTTTTGTGGGCATGGTCAAAGCACCTTTTTGGGGGTTTGCCATCGCTCTAGTGGGGTGTATGCGGGGGTTTGAGGTCAAGGGCGATACCGAATCCATTGGGCGTTTGACCACCATTAGCGTAGTGAATGCCCTCTTTTGGATCATCTTCTTAGACGCGCTCTTCTCCGTCATTTTTAGCAAACTCAATATCTAAGGTTCCTATGAGCGCGCAAAATCCCTTGATTCAAGTAGAGGGGGTCTATAACGCCTATGGGGATCGCCTGATTCACCGCGGGGTGAGCTTTGAAGTGCAAAAGGGGGAGGTGTTGGCGATTTTAGGAGGGAGCGGGAGTGGGAAGAGCACGCTTTTACGCAGTTTAATTTTGCTTAACCGCCCCATTAAGGGCACGATTAAAATATTTGGGGAGGACATTTGGAAACTCAAAGAATCCCAAAGGCATAAGATTTTCCAGCGTATCGGCGTGCTCTTCCAATTTGGTGCACTCTATAGTTCTTTAAGCGTCTTGGAGAATGTGGGAATCATGTTGGAAGAACATGGGTTTTATCCGCCTAGAAACATTGTTGAAATCTCAAAAATGTGGTTGGATCGGGTGGGCTTGAGCAAAGAAACTTATGAGCTCTACCCCTATGAACTCAGTGGGGGGATGAAAAAGCGCGTGGGGCTGGCGCGCGCGATGGCGACTAACCCGGAGATTTTATTTTTAGATGAACCCACCAGCGGGCTAGACCCCTACTCAGCCGATAAATTTGACGAATTGATCATCTCGCTCAAAGAATCCCTGCACCTCAGCGTGGTGATGATCACCCACGATTTAGATTCCATTAAAAATGCTGTCGATCGTTTTATCATGCTCAAGGATGGCTTGATCGATTTTGATGGCACTTTGCAAGATTTTATCCGGCGTGCTCACGATCGCCCCTTAGAAGAGGGGAATTTATTTAATTCGACAAGAGGAGAGAAATTTTGGAAAGGCATGTGAATTATACCCTCATTGGCGGGCTTTTTCTAGCATGCATGGTGGCGATGGTTTTTTTTATCCTGTGGTTAGGGCATGTCAATATTGAGGATAAAAAATACCTTGACTATGTGGTCTATACCGATAAGGACTTAAATGGCATTGCGGCCAATACACCCATCAACTACAAGGGGATTCAGATTGGATCAGTCAGAAGCGTGGGGTTTGATAAAGGGCATTTGGGCGTGGTCAAGCTCATGATCCAAATCCAAAGTAAAGTGCCTGTTAAACGGGACTCTTCACTTAAAGTCGAATCCCAAGGGCTTGTGGGGCTAAAATATTTAAGCTTGATACAAAGCAACTCTAAGGAATTTTACACTGAAAATGACCATGAACGCATCTTGCACTACGAGCAGAGTTTTTTAGAACAGCTCACCAGCAGTGCGGGGCATATCTCCAATGAAGTGCTCTATATCATCAAAAGCATTGATAAAATTTTGAGTCCCCAAAACATTGAGAACTTAAGCAAAATCATCGCCTCAATCCAAAAAACAACACAGAATTTAGACAAAACTAAAAATGCCATTGATATTTTGCTTGCCAAAGCGACACAGACATTAGGCAAGGGCGATGAATTGGTTAGCCATGTGCGAACTTTGTCCGATCATGTGCAAACTCTTGCCGATCGTGGTAGCCAATTAGTTTTAGATGTGGATTCCAAGATTCGTGACAAACAATACGACTTTAAAACCATGCTCACACCCTTGATCATGCAGATGCAACTAAGCCTACGCAATATTGACAACTTCGTGCAAAAAGGATCGAGTTTGATTGATAAGTTTGATGCCAACCCCTACAAAACCATCTTTGGGGATCGCAAATGAAACGCGCGATCGCTTATACGGGCTTGGCACTCAGTTTGCATGGGTGCTTGAATCTCAATCTCAAGCAGATTCTACCCAAGATTGCCACCTACGATCTCAATGCCTCGCAAGTTGCACCCCAAAAGTGTACCCAAACCAAGACCATTAGCCTAGTGGGGATTTTGAGCGCGGATATGTTCAACACTAAAGAGGTGGTGTTTAAAAATACTCAAGGAGAGATTCACTACGAAAAGCACCAACAATTTGTGGATCTCCCCAAAAACATGCTCAAAACCATGGTGATCTTGCAAGCCTTTAAAGAATGTGTCTTTGTGAGTCTCCCCCCCCATAGTGCCCTCCCCCACGCCACACTCAAGCTCAATATCCTATCCTTTGGGATTTTAGATCAAGGCGATCACAAGCAAGCAGAAATTGTGTTGGGGTATGACATCAGCACGCCACAAGGCACACAAACTTATTTGGTCGCCAAGCATGAAAAGATAAGCCAACAGCCTACCAAAGGGGGGGTAGAAAAATCAGAAGGCGTGATAAGTGCCCTCCAACATGTGAGCCAACAAGCGATCCAAGAGGTGGTAATGCAGATCAAGAAAACTTTATAGTCAAATGGAGCCAAACATGCCAGATGAGTTATCAAAAGAATTAATTAGCCCTACTGAAGAAGAAGAGATACAGGAGGATTTGGAGGAAGAGCCAGAGACTTTAGGGGATATTGAGCCGGGCTCGGCTAGGCACTATCTATTTCTAGCCCACCAAGCCTATAAAAGTAGGGATTATGCAGGAGCCCTTAAAAATTATGAGCAAGCCGCTGGTATGGGCGATGCACGGGCATTGGTGGGGCTGGGGGTGATGTATGCCAATGGCAGAGGAGTTAGTGAAGATAATATGCGTGCCCTGAATTATTTCCAACAAGCGGCGAATTTGGGGGATAGTCAAGGGCTTGTCAATCTGGGCGTGATGTACAACTTGGGCAAGGGGATTAAAAAGGATTACCAAAAGGCTTTGGATTTTTTCAAACAGGGGGCGGGATTTAATGATGTGAATGCAATCAATTACATGGCATTGATGTATCGGACGGGTAAGGGCGTGGGGGTGAATTACCAAAAAGCCTTAGAACTTTACGAGCAAGCTGCCAATCTGGGGAGTATTAGAGCCCTAGTTAGTCTAGGGACAATGTATCATAACGGGCACGGTGTACCTAAAAATTACCCCCAAGCCATCGAGTATTTCAAAAAAGCTGCTGATTTAGGCGATGCGCGGGCATATTATAATTTGGCGATCATGTGCGAGAGCGGGGAGGGCATGGATAAAGATACTGAACAATCGCGGGAATTTTTTAAAGAGTCTTCTAAACTGGGCTTTTCAAAGGCGACCTGCACTCTAGCCAGCATGTATGAAGCTGGAGATGGGGTGGATAAGGACTTGGATAGAGCGATCGAGCTCTACCAAGAGGCGGGCAACATGGGCGATGCCGATGCACTTGCTAGTTTGGCTAACTTGTACCGCGTGGGTAAGGGGGTTAAACAGGACAAATACACTGCCATCGCCTACTACAAAGAGGCGGCCGATTTGGGGGATAGCCAGGCCCTAGCTAATTTAAACGCTATGAGCGATCAGGGTGGGAGTCAAAAGGCCCAAGAACTTTATAATTTGGGGGTGGTTTATTCTAGCAATCAAGGGATTGGCAAAGATGAGCAAAAAGCCCTAGAATATTTCACGCAAGCTGCCAAACTTGGGCATGCCAAGGCTTATTATAATCTGGGCGTGATTTACAATGGGGGCTTGGGGGTGCGCAAAGACCCCGATCAAGCTTTTTCTTGTTTTCAAGAAGCTGCCAAACTAGGCGATGACAAGGCTTATTACAATTTGGGGTTGATGTGCGAATACGCTAAGGGTGTGCCCCAGAATATCCCCCAAGCCTTGTTTTTTTATGAGGAGGCTGCCAAGTTGGAGAACACCAGCGCATTACACCATTTGGGCTCTCTCTACCATGTGGGCAAGATTGTCCCTAAAGACATGGAAAAAGCCTTTGCTTACTTTTACAAAGCTGCCCAACTAGGCTCCATTCGGGATTGTTACAACTTAGGGGTGATGTATAGCAAGGGCGATGGAGTCCAAAAGGACATCCAAAAGGCATTGTCTTATTTTGAGAAAGCCGCTGATTTAGGAAGCTCCAATGCGCTGTATAACTTAGGCATCATCTATTATCAAGGCGAGGGGGTGGAAAAGGATTTGGACAAGGCGATTAACTATTTTAAAAACTCTTGCAAATTAGGCAACAAGAAAGCCCAAGAAACTCTAGATGCGCTGAAAAATTTTCATAACCTCTCTTCTTGAAGCAACTCATTAGCCGCATCGATTACCTCTTGGGGGCTGATGGCTTTCATACAAGCATGGGGCTCGATGGGACCCCCGCTTTTAATCGGGCATGTGCGTTTTTTGCATGGCGCACAAGGGAGATTTTTGAACAAAGAGCGCGCTTTGGGGTGTTGCCAAGGCTTGCCCACTAAGGGGATGGTGGGTCCAAAAAGGGCGATCAGAGGGGTTTGCAAAGCACTAGCCATGTGCATAGGTCCACTATCATTGGCAATGAAGAGGTCCAGCGAAGCGATGGTGTCAATCAAGGCGTGCAAAGTGGTTTGCCCGCATAAATTGTGTAAGTTAGGGTGCGTATCTAGAGGCTGGGCGATCTTTTGCACCAATTCTTGATCGCTGGGCGCGCCTAGGAAATAGATTGCATGCCCTTGTTCTAAAAAATGGCGCGCCACTTGGGTAAAATACGCCGCCTCCCAACGCTTAGAACTCCCAAAAGCCGCCCCCGGACTTAGACCAATCGCCTTACGGGTGGTTTGCAAATCAAAGGGTTTGGCACTGAGTTTTAAGGGGGGTGCAACAGGGAGGGGATCAATTAGCGGGGACAGCAAATTATAGTAGCTTAATACTTGGTGGGTGTTTTGGAATTGGAGCGCGTGGGTGAGCAAAAAGGAACGCAGATTTTTAGCATACCCGATTCTAATGGGTGCCCCACTCCAATATAAAAGCAGAGCAGAGTAAAGATTGTTGGTCAAGGCAAAGGCTAAATCGCAGGGGGCAAGGCTTTTAGCCAGTTTGTAGGTGGCTAAAAGGCGGTTTTTGGCACTTTTACTCTGATCAACAATCAAGCTATAACCCCCATCGCGCTCAAAGAGGGCACACACGCTTGCTGGGGCGATTAAGATCAAGTGGGCATTAGGAAAATGCGCTTGGAGGGTTTGTAAGAAGGGGGTTGCCATCACGCCATCGCCCAACCAATTAGGCATGCGCACTAAAATTTTCATCCATGATCTCTTTAGTACAAGATATGACTAAGAGCATGCATTAAATAAAGCATGCCCATGTTCTGTTATAATACTAAAAATCCATACAATTAGGCGTTTAATGTTCAAAAGCATCAAATTTAAGGCGACAATCTATGTTGTGGTTGGCTTTTTATTTATAGTCGGGGTGGTTTATGTAACTTTGAGGATCGGGTATGGGCGATTGGCATCTAGGCAAAGTGTGGAATTGGTCAATGTTTTAAACCAAGCCATCATCAATGGGGTGAAGGAAGCAGCGCTCACGGGCGATCCCGAGCAATTAAAACGCACGATTGATGATGGGCGTAATATCCGTGGGGTTAAGGTTACCTTTGTGCCCTCTCAAGAAGTGATCAGCTTATTTGGACTAAGCGAGAGTTTTACTAACAATGCAGAGATGCAACAAATTTTTCTACACAAAAAGAGCGATAAAATTGTGCGTCTAGTCCAAGAAGAGGATGATCGTTATGTGTTGTTGCGCCAGCCTTTTGTAGCCGAGAAACTCTGTTTGAGTTGCCATGTCAATTCTAAGCTGGGCGATGTTTTGGCAATTTTGGATCTGCGCTATGATTTAAACCACGCTTATGATCAAATTTTTTTAGATACATTGCGCACACTGGGCTATATTTTGGGCGTGTTTGTGGTGATCGGACTTGTCATGTTTGTGGTGTTTGAAAAGGATTTATTCAGACCTCTGACTCGTTTGCGTAAAATGGCAGGTTCGCTCACCCAAAGCCAAGAGGCGGATTTAACCAAGCGTTTGGAGAGCAAACGATTAGATGAGGTGGGTAGCACCTCACACTACTTCAATCTTTTTATCCAAAAAATCCAAGATATTTTAAAGAGTGGCAAGAAAATTTTATCCTCCAATATCTCCATCAGCCATGCAATTCAAAATAGCACGCAGGCCCTCCAAGCTAACGAAGCCTCTGAGAGCAAAACCATAGAAACCATGCACCATTTGAGCCAAGAGGTGGATCATAACTCTTCAAGTGCCTTAGAACTCTTGGAGTCTGCCACGCATAAAATCCAAGATGCCGATAGCATGATGGAGCAATTTAGCCAGCGTATCACCCAGCATGTCCAGATGTCTTTAAGTTCCTCTAAGAGTCAGACTGAAATTGCCAATGACTCCAATATACTCATCTCCCATGCTCTAGAGATTAAAAATGTGCTTTCCATCATTGAGGACATCGCCGAACAAACCAATTTGTTAGCCCTGAATGCGGCTATTGAGGCTGCTAGGGCGGGTGAGCAGGGGCGAGGCTTTGCAGTGGTGGCTGATGAGGTGCGTAATTTGGCCAGCAAAACCCAAAAATCATTGGCTGAGATCACAGACATGGTTAATTTTGTTACCCAAAATATCGAAAACATGGGTTCTAAGCTCAAAAATATTGCTATGGAATCTGAGGACATCTCCAAACAAACGGCTAATCTCATCCACGATATTAAGAGTGTGCAAGAGAGTCTATCTATCTCCAAGCAAACTTCTATCGAAGCAATCACCAGTAACCAACAAATTTGCAACAAGATCAAAGAGATGGCGCATGTAACCCAAGAATTGGTGGATATGTTTGCCAAAATGAAACAAGAACGACTCAACTTAGAGCACAATATCAAAGAGATGTTAGACAATAACGCCCACTTAAACCAAGAGTTTTTAAAGTTTAAGGTGTAGCCGATCGGTATTTTTAGACTTTTTGCTAACCCAGATGTGTTAATGAATCTGCTATGATCACAACTCCAAATCCCTTGAAAGGCTCTTTTATGAATGACACCATTACATGCCCTAATTGTGCGCATGCCATCAATATTAAAGAAGTTTTGTCCAAACAGGCACAACAGGAGTTTTCACAACAGATGGCGCAAGAAAAGCAACGCTTTGAGCAGGAATTAAACCAAAAACGCCAAGAATGGAAAAAAGCTTTTGAGGATCTGAATGCCCAAAAGCACCACCTAGAGACACAACAAAAAAACATAGAAGCCAAAGAGCAAGCCCTCACCCAACAAATCCAGCAAAGCGTAGAACAAGCCTTGCAACAAGAACGTGCCCAAGCCCAACTCAAAATAGAACAGGCTTTGCAAAAGGAGCGTGCCCAAGCCCAAGCCCAAGTAGTCGAGCTAGAAAAGAGTTTGCAAGCCAAGATAGAGGCACAATACGAGTTCCAGCTCAAAGAAAAAGAAGTGCAGGTGGAACGCTTGAAAAAAGCCGCCCAAGAAGTGCAAAAAAAGGCTGAACTCACTTCCCAGCAACTGCAAGGCGAGGTGCAGGAATTGGCTATTGAGGCATATTTGCGTGCCCAATTCCCCCTAGATACTATTAAAGAAGTTAAAAAAGGGCATCGAGGGGGGGATTGTGTGCAAATTGTCAATGACTTTAAACTGCAAGATTGTGGCATCATTTGCTATGAGAGCAAGCGCACAAAGGATTTTAAAGAAGAGTGGATTGAGAAATTCAAACAAGATATGCGCGAAGCGGGGGCGCACATTGGGATTTTGGTAACAGAGGCGATGCCCAAATCGCCTAAGCCTATGGAACACGGGGGGCTTTATAAGGGCGTGTATGTCTGCACCTTCCAAGAATTTAAATTGCTTTGTGGGGTTTTGCGCCAAGTGATCATCAATCAGGCATGGGCACAAAAAAGCCAAGAAAACAAAAGCGACAAGGTGGGCGAATTATACGATTACTTGATGAGCCCACAATTTGCCAAAGAAGTGGAAAATGTGTTGCTCACCTTTGAGGAGATGAAAAGGGATTTAGAAAAAGAAAAGCAAGCGATGGAGCGTATTTGGGCCAAACGGGCTAAACAAATCGAGCGGATCGCCACCATCACAGCACGCACACGGGGCTCTATTGAGGGGATCGCCGGGAGTGCAATCGCCCCCATTCCATTTTTAGAGTTGGGCACCAATCAGATTGGCATGGAATAGCGGACATGTGATTTAATGGGCACGAAATCAGGCCCAAAAAAAATGGTTAAAATGGATTTTGGTATTTTTGGTGGTGGTGGGGGGTGCCGGAGGCCGTGAGAATTATTGCAAACTTAGCCAAAATGCTGGAAAATGCACTAATACCTCCTTCATTATTTGTAATTGCGCATTTCTTTTTGCACCTCTTGCGCTGCTTGTAGGCCCACATCTTTAGGGGCTAGGCGCACACAAAGTGGCAAAAATCGTGTCGAAGTTTTCCTAAAAGCTCACGCAATGCCTCTTTTTTTGGATAAAACATCTCGTTTTTTGACATACTCCCCATAGCTAAAGCTAGGGGCTTTACGGCGTGGTTGGTAATTGATACTCAAATCCGTGGTCGCCTGTGTGGCACTACCTACCTGCAAAACATCTAATACGCGATACTCCCCACTAGAACAACAAACTTTTAAAGCCACAAAACTTAAGGGGAGTCCCCCCCTCCGCACAACACAAATAGAGTTAAGCATCAATACCCTTTTTGAGAAAATGAAGGACCCATTCTAGGGTTTTGCAGTTCGACCTGCTAGTGTCAAAATATGCTTGACTTTTATAGAAAAATACACTACAATTGGGCTTTTTGGGGTATAGCCAAGCGGTAAGGCAGCAGGTTTTGGTCCTGCCATTCAGAGGTTCGAATCCTTTTACCCCAACCAATCAAAGACGCGGGGTAGAGCAGTCCGGTAGCTCGTTGGGCTCATAACCCAAAGGTCGGTGGTTCAAATCCATCTCCCGCAACCATTTACAGCTTCCGTTCAAAGCTTCTTAGTTATCCTTTAAAGTTTCCTCGCGATTGAGATTCCGTAAGTATAGTGCCATGGTCATTTCTGCTATTTTTGAGGTGAGGGTTTTTATGAGCGAAATACATGGTTTGCGTGCGCTAGAGACTTTTAGGGGTTTTTATTTTTTCGTCCCTAGCTACCAAAGAGGGTATCGCTGGGCAGATCAGGAGGTGGGGGATTTATTGCAAGACATTAAGGATTTTAAGGATAACCCCAAGGGTGCAAAGTTTTATTGCTTGCAACCTGTAGTGGTGCAAAAAGAGGGAGATAGGTTTCGCGTGATCGATGGGCAACAACGCCTAACCACGATCTTTTTGATCATTCAGTTTTTAGAAGGCAGAAGCCACTTTAAAATCGCCTACCAAACCCGCCCGCAGAGCGCGGAGTTTTTAGAAAATATTGCTCATGAAAATCCCGATCAAAAAGATAATATTGATTTTTACCATTTTGTCAAGGCTTACCAAACCATCCAAAAGTTCTTTAAGGAAAAGGAACAAGATAAGCAAGCCTTCCTAAAAACTTTGCTCGATAAGTGTGTGGTGCTTTGGTATGAAACACAGGATGATGAAAATGAGGTTTTTAGACGACTCAATAGTGGTAAAATCCCTTTAATGGAAACAGAAATCATCAAAGCCTTATTTTTAAGTAAGGATTTAGGTGAGGATGTAAATACGCTTATAGAGAGATCACAAGCTTGGTATCATTGCGAAAAGACAACCCGCGCCGAGCAGGATTTCATCTACTGTGTTTTGAGCCCTGTCCATGAAAAAGACATCTTAAAAGATGGGTTTTTGCGCGATGACATCCAGAGAATAGAAATTTATTTAAAAGCCATTGTTAAACCAACGGGCAAGGATCGCTATTTGTTGGAACATTTTTACCATATTTACCAAGAAAAAGGTCAAGAGGGCATAGAAGAGGAGTGGGATCGGCTCAAAGATGCTATAGCCACCCTTTCTGGCTTTGCGTCTAAAAACAAACCAGACCGGGAGATTTTCCATCATCTAGGGTTTTTGACATTGGAGGGAGCAGATATTTACGCAATCTATAAAACATGGCTAGAAGATAGCTATAACGATAGGTTTGCTGCATTTTTATTTGCAGAAGCGAAAAAGAGAGCCCGTGCATGTTTGCAAAAAAAGAAAGGCGAGATGAGGGAGATAGAAGATCTGCAATATTCTAGCGATAAGAGGAAATTGCAAACTCTGCTTGTACTCTTTAATTTAGCATACCTCATTGATCAGCAAATGGCGGAGTGTTTTAGATTTAACCGCTTTGTTTTGGAGAGATGGAGTTTAGAACACATTTACGCACAAAACTCCCAAAGCATTGCTAAGAACATTGCTCAAGAGCAAAAAGATGAGGTGGTTGCATGGCTTAAAGAGGTGAAAGAACATATAGAGGATGATTCAGAGCTCAAAAAAGAAATCCAAGGGACTTTAGAGCAACTTAAAAACACTTCTTTAAAAAATTTAGATTTAGAGGTCTTGTTTAAGCGCATTGATCAAAATTTTGAAGATGATGAGAATTTACACCGCATTTCTAACCTCACTCTGCTAGACAGACGCGCCAATAGCCAAATAGGCAATTTAATTTTCAGCCACAAGCGCGCAGAAATCCAAGAACTGCAGAAACAAGATAGATTAATCCCCATCACTACCCAAAGGGTCTTTAACAAAGAGTTTTCTAAGGAAAAAGACAACCCCAATGTCTTCACTAGAGCCGATCAAAAAGACTACTTGGAAGAAATTAAAAAATATCTTCACAAGTATTTGGAGGTCTAATGCAAGTCTTTTCTCTTACAACATTTTTACAAACTTACAAGGCAGTCAAAGTTCCCATGTTGCAAAGAGACTACGCACAAGGGCGCAAGAGTCAAGAGAGCACCGCCAACGCCTTTTTAGAAGTTCTCTTTAACACCTTGCAAACAGGGCAAGACTTGCACCTAGATTTTATTTATGGCTATAAAGAACAGACTTGTTTTATCCCCATTGATGGGCAACAACGCCTAACCACGCTTTGGCTCTTGTATTTTTATTGCTACAAGAGAGCCAATCAACTAAATGGGGTGCGCGCCTTGCTTGCCAAATTCACTTACGCTACCCGTCTTGGCTCTAAGGATTTTTGCCAAAACCTCATCAAGAAAGATTTCAAGCTTGATGACCAAACTCCCAGCCAAACCATTAAAAATATGGGAGGAATTATTGTAGGGAAAGACGATTCAGACAACGACCCCACCGTTAAGGCCATGTTGCGCATGCTAGATTTAATCCATGTACAATATAAAGAGTGCCCCAACATCACCCTAGAACACTTGGAGTGCATCACCTTTACTGTCTTTGACATGGAAGACTTTAAATTGGGCGAAGAACTGTACATTAAGATGAACGCCAGAGGCAGACAACTTAGTGCCTACGAAAACCTAAAAGCCTTTATGGAAGCCAAGCAAAATATACCAGCTAGCCTACTAGAAAGTATAGATAATAAATGGAGCGATTATTTTTTTGAGGGGAAGCCTAATAATTTAGACAATCGGGGCTTGTGTTTTTTGCATTACGCCAATGTCTTTTTCAGTTTGGAGAGCAGCACTAGAGAAGACATCAGCGAAGCTATCAACCCCAATAAGCCCATCAATGCGTTTTACGCGCCCTTGCAAGAGTTGCAACATATCCAAACCTTAGATCACGCGATGGATTTGCTAGTAACCCATAATGCCCAGGGTTTTTTCAATATCAACGCCGCGTTTTTCCATTTAAGGACAGAAGAAGGCAGGGTGGAGTATGGGATTTTAGAATATAAAAAGATCGCTTACTTCTTTGCTTTGTTGGCTTTAGCCAAGCACTGCCCAAAGCCTAGTCAAAAAGCCTTCCAAGATTATTGGCGGGTGTGCAAGCATTTCATTGAAAACCACCGCTTGGGCGACCCTACAAACCTTAAGAGTTTTGGGCAATTGTTCAATTTTATCGCCCCCGGGGCGCAGGATATTTACCGCTTTTTAGACCAACACCCTACCCATAGCTTCCACTCTGACATTTACGCCCTTGAAGTGCGCAAAGCCCGCCTGATCTTACAAGATCGCCAAACTAAGCAAGGGTGGGAGGCAATCCTCAATGCAACCAGCGATCATGAATTTTTGCGCGGTTGGGTGGATTTTTTGCTTAACTTTAGCGATGCGCATTTTGATGAAAAAACCCCATTTAGCAAAAACTTTAACTACAACTCTCCCAACCTAGAGAAGTTCCAACAATACGCCACGCTCACCATGCAAATTTATAATGAGGATTTTTTAGACCAACACTTCCGCCTATTCCAAAGGGCATTTTTATGTGTGGGGAATTATAGCTTTTATTACACTAATTTCTTTTATGGCAACAACCCCACCCAGCACTTTTTAGATCGCGAGGCAATCCATGATCTTTTAGAGGGAAGTTTCAATACGGGACTCCCCTACTTTAAAACATTCTTGGATAAATTGAGCGGAGCGGGGGACTTAGAAAAGAAAATGCGTAATTTTTGGGGAGACTATACCAAGAGCAACGCATTTTTACAGAGGGGGTGGTGGGATCAGCTTTTGATCAAACAAAAAGGGTTATTTGAATTTGTGAATGCCAAAAAAGACATTGCTCCAAGAAGCCGTAGAATCGCTTTTGAATGGCATGATAGCGTGATGATAAGGGTATTTCTTTGCAATGGGACAAAGCTTTTTTACAGCACGGCTCTTGATTTACTAGGCTTTGGCTTTTATCTCTATTGCCAAGAAAAAAATATCACTGGGCTCAGTCCATACATTAATGACAATAAAGAGAAAAACTACCCCAAAAGCACCCACTTTAAAATCCATGGCAAACGCGTTTGCGCAGATAGCCAAAATAAAACGATTCACATTGGTAAAGAGAGTTATCCTATCGATCTAGGCAATGTATTTAGTTCTTTTGATCGGGTGTCAAAAGAGGCCTTTGATATTTGAGAGAGGTTATCGTTAAAATCTTTTCACAAAGACTATCACAGCGCGCTAACAACAAGAATATTGCATTACTGATACGCCCCGTCGATGCTAATTCTAGCCAAGTCGCTAGAAAGCGTGCGTATGTGGGCTTGGTTGGTAGAAACATTGATGCTCGCATCAGTTTTGAACAAATCGCTAGGCTGGTTGCTTTGGCGTTGTTGCAACTCTTGGCGTTTGAAAATTTCAGTGTTGTTAAACTCAAATTGGGCGGGCTTTTTGGGGCTGGGGGGTTGTTGGCATGCGTTTAAAAGGATCAAACAGAGTAGAGCCACCAACCGTTTTGCCACACCGCTACGCCTCA
This sequence comes from Helicobacter mehlei, assembly GCF_007280785.1. NCBI lineage: Bacteria > Pseudomonadati > Campylobacterota > Epsilonproteobacteria > Campylobacterales > Helicobacteraceae > Helicobacter > Helicobacter mehlei. The sequence continues at coordinate 53,765 of NZ_VKGC01000002.1, read as the reverse complement.
AAAGTTTTGGCTAATCTAGCCCCCACTAGGGCTTTTTGGCAAGCTTGGGGTTTTCTAATCTCCATATCAATATGCGTGATTGCTGGGAAGCAGATTTTAAGCCATGCGGTGATTTCCTCTAGGGCTTGTTCTAAGAGCTGATATTGCGTGGTGGCAAACTTATTTTGCACCACCTCCAGCAAGTCCATGTAGTCCAAATAGTCCTTACCCTTGTGATCATGGGGGTAGTTGTATTCCACTTGGAGATTAATCAAGATGGGCTGAGGGGTGGTCTGTTCGCTCACCATCGTGCCGATGAGCACATCTAGTTGGTAATTTTCAATCAGCAAAGTCATGACTAGCCTACAAAATCTTTTTCTCGCGCCCACTCAGCAAGTTGAGGAGGTTAGACCAATGTTTATAGAGAGTGAAAACAAAGACAAGCACCATCGGTGTAGGTGTGCCAACCTCATGCAAGATATTAACAGAGGCTGGAATGCCCCAAGAGGGCAAGAAGAACACCAAGAGAGTGGCCAAGCCCACGCCCGCAATCGAGGCTAAAGAGGAGATTTTAAGCCCCTTGCCAATGATCGCCCAAAGTGTGAGTCCAATCAAACTCTCTATAGGGATGAGCAAGAGGACTGCCCCCATTGTGGTGCTCACCCCCTTACCACCCTTGAAGTTGAGATAGGGCGAATAGCAATGCCCAATGATGGTTAAAATCGCCACCATCCACTGGGCTTCAAAATTCAAATCCGCCATTTTAGAAGCCAGCACGGGCACAATCCCCTTAAAAAGATCGAGCAAGAGACAGATACTCCCCAGCCTCTTAGCCCGTTGGGGATCAAGGCTTTTAGCCACACGGCAGACATTGGTTGCCCCAATCCCCCCACTCCCCTCTTTGGTAATATCCACTTTGTAAAGCACCTTCATCATCACAAATCCAAAAGGAATACCCCCGATCAAATAACCCAAGATATAAAAGATCACATTGACATTACTCAAAAAGATCAGCAAATTTTCCATGTAAGTCTCCTAAATGGGGGATTATAGCAAACTTCTCTTTTAAAATGAGTGGGTATAGACTCCACGCTTCCAAACTCCTAAAGGATCATCTAAAATGAAATTGACTTTATAACTTTCCTCCATCCCGTGTTTTTTATCCCTTAAAATGTGCTGGATAGAAAGTTCAACAGGGGGGAGTTTTAAGGGAGTGTTGGGCTTAAGCTCAAAGGCTAAAAATAGAGGCTCATTTTTGGCAAAATCCCAGCCCGTGCGCCATCTAGGCAAGGTGGTTTGGCTTTTGAGCAAGCGATTGCCCACCTGCACCTCAAAGCTAGCCAAGTAATAAATCCCGGGCTCTAGGATCCGTGTAGCGATTTTGGCTTGTTTGTAGGTATCCCGCCATAACAAGAAAAACCCATTATTGCCCCCCAAAACAAATTCTTGTGAGGGCTTATCGCCCAGTTTGCGCCAATAAGTTTTGACTGCCCCACCTTGATAACCAATATCAAAGGTAACCTGACTAGCCAAGCTAGAATGCTTGGGCGCACAGGCACACAGCAACAAAGCTAGGCTACAGATAATCGTTTTTGTCCTCATGGTTGGCACATCTTAGGCAGGTCTAAAACCAGCCGATCGATCTCTTGTTGCAGGTGTTTTAAATCCTTAGAATTATCTAACACAAGGGGGCTTAAAGATTTTTTGATCTCAATATCCATTTGGGCGTTGAGTCTTTGGGCGATTTGATTAGCACCCAAGCCATCTCTTTGGGCGACCCTTTTGATTTGCACTTCTCTAGGCGCATAGACCAGCACCACTTGGGTGATCCCATAACTTTTAACCCCCTCCACTTCGTAGTAAAGCGGGATGTCTAAAAAATAGGGTTGGTGGTGGCCTTCCAAACTTTGAGCTTGCTCTAAAAGTTCTTGACGGACTTTTGGGTGGATAAAGCCCTCTAGTTGGTGGCGTTTGGTTGCATCTGCAAAAACAATCTCTCCTAGTTTTGGGCGATTAACCCTACCCGCATTTAAAATATCCTCTGCAAATAGGGCTTGAATCTCTAAGGCGTGTTTGTCTAGGAGTTGGTGTGCGATTTTATCAGCATCAAGCACGCAATAGCCATGCAGGCGCAAAAGATTAGCCACCGTGCTCTTGCCCGTGCCAATCCCTCCAGTGAGCACAAAAGCGCAAGTCAAGCTCAATTTTTCAACAACCCTAAATACGCACTCTTGAGCCAGTTGGGCTGGCAAAAGGCACTGGTATGCACTTGATCGTTATAATGTTTAAGCCCCTCTAACATGGTAATCTTTTGCAAGCACATGTCTGCTTCAGGGTGGTAGTGTTTGGAGGCAAAGAGATAGCACAAGGGGCGCACATCATAGGGGTTTGTGCAAGGCATGAGCACAGAAAAATAGCAATGCAGGTGCTCTAGGGTGCTTTTAAAGCCTAGAGGGTCTAATAGGGGGTGGGGGGCGTGCAACAACAAGACACCTTGAGGGCTTAACATGCGTTGCAAGCCATCGATTTGGTGGGCGTTAGGTGTGTGCAGGTCGATGATGAGATCGTATTTTTGAATCTCCAAATCGATCATCTTGGCATGCTGTTTGAAATTAGCATGGGTGCTCACTTCCTCAAAATGGGGCAAAAAGGGCTTGAGGGCCTGCAAAATCACCTGATCTTCTTGTACAAAAGCCACGCTTTTAGCTTGATTCAAGAGGGCATACCCCACTTCCAAATCAAAACCCCCCACCACGAGGGCATGTTGAATCTCGGGCAGGACACCCCCCCCCACATGGGCTAAAAATTCGCTCTGCAAAAAGGGGTATTTTTGCAAAAACACCTCTTCCTGTGTGCCTAAAACCTTAGCCACAAGCCCCAATGCGGGGCTTTCAAAAATTTCTAAACTGCAAGCCATGCCCTCCAGATGCTGGATTTTAGAACCTAATTGCATCAATACTCTTCGCGTGGGTCATGCGCCCCATACATCATATGCGATTTGGCATCGATCACAATGGCATTCACATCCCCCATTCTAGGCTTGACCACAAGCTTATAGCCCATTCTTTTAAGATTTTCCTCCACATCTTTAACCACACCAAATTTTTCGGTGCGGATTTCATCGGGCAACCACTGCATGTGGAAACGCGGTGCGGTGATGGCTTCTGCAATGTTCATGCCATGATCGATCACATTGCTAATCACTTGTAAAACCGTGGTGATGATGCGCGCCCCGCCCGGGCTACCCACAACCATGAAAACCTTGTTATTTTTAAGTACAATAGTTGGCGACATGGAGCTTAAGGGGCGTTTTTTAGGCTCAATGGAATTAGCATCGCCCCCCACAAGCCCGTATATATTGGGCGAACCCGCCTTGATTGAAAAATCATCCATTTCATTATTGAGCAAAAAGCCCGCACCCTCAATAGCTGCAGCACTCCCATAAGAAGCATTGATGGTATAAGTGATGCTCACCGCATTCCCCCATTTGTCCGCGACAGAATAATGCGTTGTATTTTTGCCTTCGTGTAATTGCCCTAACCCGGGGTTGATTTTGGTGCTATCGGTTGCTAAGTTAGGCTGGATATTTTCATAGACCTTTTTAGCATAAGGTTTGCTGGTGAGTTTTTCAACAGGAATGGTGATAAAGTCGGGATCGCCCATGTAAAGAGAGCGATCGGCATAAGCTTGGCGCATAGCCTCTGCCATGATGTGCATCGTTTGGCTAGAACCAAAGCCCAAGCTACCAATGTCTGCATTCTCCATCGTATTTAAAATCTCAATGATATGGGTGCCTCCTGAGCTTGGTGGCCCCATGGAGACAATTTTATAGCCCCGATAAGTGCCCACAACGGGTTTGCGCCACACAACATTATATTGTGCCAAATCCTCCTTAGTGATAATCCCCCCATTGCGGCGCATATCCTCTGCGATCAATTCGGCGATTTTGCCTTTGTAAAAAGCACTGGGACCTTGCTCTTTAATGAGGGTGAGAGTCTTGGCCAAGTCGCTCTGCACGAATAAATCCCCTTCCCGGTAAGACACCATACCTTTTTTCAAAAAATACTTACGGCTACTGGCGTATTTGGCAAAACGCTCCTTGGCTGCCAACATGGTTTCCCCTTGCCTAGCACTGAGCTTAAAGCCTTTTTCAGCCAAATCAATGGCAGGTTGAATCAAGGTTGCTAATTTTTTAGTCCCGTATTTGTCTAACATCTCGCTAAGGCCCGCTACGGTGCCTGGAACCCCAGCAGCCAAATAACCATCGGTGCTCAAATTGGGGATCACTTTGCCATCGCGATCCAAATACATGTTTTTGGTGGCTCTTAAGGGGGCTTTCTCCCTAAAATCAAGGGTGAGATTATCCCCATTAGCCAAATGGATCACCGCAAAGCCCCCCCCGCCAATATTGCCTGCGGCTGGATGCACCACCGCTAGGGCATAACCAATTGCCACTGCTGCATCAATGGCATTCCCCCCCTCATCCAAGACCTTTTGCCCGATTTGATCGGCTAGGGGATTACTTGAGAGAGCTAGAGCCTTGCCCTTAATGGGTGGCCAACTAGCACCAGAGGCAAGCTGTATCCACCCTGCACTAATCAAAACAACAAGCCACAAACGCAATATCTGTAACATGAAATTCTCCTATGATTTAATCAAAAAGCCCGCTATTCTACCATAAGTTAGAGTACTCTGAAATTAAGCTATAATACAAACATGACGGAAAGGACGATTCTTGATTCTAGCACTTAAATACCGCCCCAAACATTTTAAAGAACTCGTCGGGCAAGAATCTGTCTCCACCACTTTGGCCCTCGCACTGGATCGTGCCCGTTTGGCACACGCCTATTTGTTTAGCGGGTTGCGTGGGAGTGGCAAGACCAGCTCGGCACGAATCTTTGCGCGCGCTTTGCAATGTGAGAGGGGACCTGCCAGCACGCCCTGTGATATCTGCCCTAATTGCCTAGAGGCTCTAGGCGATCACCACATGGACATCATTGAAATTGATGGCGCGTCTAATCGGCGGATTGAAGATGTGCGCAATATCATTGAGCAGACCAAATACCAGCCCGTTTTGGGGCGTTTTAAGATTTTTATCTTAGATGAAGTCCATATGCTAACTAAAGAAGCCTTTAATGCGTTGTTAAAGACTCTTGAAGAACCCCCTGCGCATGTAAAATTCATCTTGGCCACCACCGATGTGCTCAAGCTCCCAGCGACCATTTTAAGCCGCACCCAGCACTTTAGATTTAAAAAAATCCCCCCCAAACTCATCACCCAACACCTGCAATCCATTACTAAACAAGAAAATATCCCCTATGAGGAGGGCGCGCTAGAGATGATCGCTAGGAGTGGGGGGGGGAGCTTACGCGACACGCTCACCCTGTTAGATCAGGCCATCAATTACAGCGCAGGGCATTTAAAAACGGCTAGTATTGCCCAAATGTTGGGCATGGTGGATGCGCAGATTTTAGAGGATTTTTTTAACGCCCTCTCTGACAAGCAAGGCGCAAGATTGCAAACCTTGTTGGGCTTGTTAGAAGAACATGAAATTAGCATGGTCTTAGAGGAGATGGGGCTTTTTTTAAAAGCGTGTTTGTTAGATCAACGCTTCCCAACCACTTTATTAGAAAAGTTTTTAAGTACGCTTGCCCAAGCCAAACAGCTTGTGGCACTTGGGACTGATGGGAGTTTTGTGCTCACTTTAAGTGCACTTAAAATGCAAGCTTACATCCAAGAGCATGCTAACACCCTCCAAGTCCCAATGACTCAAACTCCAGCAAGCACCCCCAACACGCCCCAACCCCAAACTTCTAAGCCAATAGCCCCAACCACTAAGCCCACGCCCAGCCCAGATGCTAGCGCGCTCTTTGCAAAACTCATTGCCAACTTACGCCTCTCAAACCCTAAGTTGGGCGAGACTTTTGAGCATTGTATCCGTTTTGTCTCCTTCAAAGATCAGGTTTTGATGTGGGAATCGCGTGCCAACCAGCAGGATAAGGCAATTTTAGGCAAATACTATAAAAGCCTCATTGTGCCACAAGTGCAAGCCCTCTATGGCAAAGATGTGAGCATCAAGCCCATGAAAGCCGATGTGCTCCAAAAGCACAATAATTGTCAGGAGTTTATGGCAAATCACCAGCCCTTGATGAAAGCGATGACTCAGCATTTGAATATTACGGGTATAGAAGAATTGGAGGGTTGTTAGTGCGTCTGCAAGCCAGTTTAGAGAATCTAGGCCCCGTGCTAGAGAGCCTCCATGCAAAAATCGCCAGCCACCCCTTGCCCCTTGTGTTTTTGTTACAAGGCGATCTAGCTAGTGGCAAGACAACCCTAGTGCAACGCTTTTGTGCCGCTCTGAATGCCCCGCATGCCACTTCGCCTACCTTTAGCCTACTGCACACCTACCAAGCCCCTAAGTTTAATATTTATCACTACGATTTTTATTTAAAATCCCTACCCGAGTTAGTGGCTCTAGGCGTTTTGGAGCATTTAGAGCTAGAGGGCGTGCATTTTGTTGAGTGGGGCGGTGGTCTTAAGGAGATGTTGATTCAAGCGGGCTTTAAAGTGTGCGTGGTGGGTTTAACCCGCCTAGATCAAGACCGCTTATATGAGATTGTAGATGGATAAGCTCATTGCCAATAATTTAAGCAAGCAGATCAAAAAAACTAAGATCGTGCATGATGTCTCCTTAGAAGTGCATAGTGCGCAAGTGGTGGGCTTGCTAGGGCCCAATGGGGCGGGTAAAACCACGACCTTTTATATGATCTGTGGGTTATTACAGCCCAGCGGGGGGAGTGTGTATCTTAATGATATTGAACTCTCTAGCTACCCCTTGCACAAGCGATCCAACATGGGAATTGGCTATTTGCCCCAAGAATCGAGCATTTTTAAGGATTTGAGTGTACTGGACAATTTGATGTTGGCTGCCCAGACAACTTTTAAGAGCAACAAGGAAGCCATAAATAGAATCGAAGAAATGTTAGATGCCTTTAATATCCAAACCATCAAGGATCGCAAGGGCATGTCTTTAAGCGGGGGGGAGCGCCGACGTGTGGAGATTGCGCGCGCGCTCATCAAAAATCCTAAATTTATTTTGCTTGATGAGCCCTTTGCTGGGGTCGATCCGATTGCGGTTTTAGATATCCAAAAGATCATTGAACGCTTGGTTGAAATGAATATCGGGGTGCTCATCACTGATCACAATGTGCGTGAAACTTTAAGCGTGTGCCATAGAGCCTATGTGATCAAAAGCGGGACTTTGCTAGCTAGTGGCACCAGCGAGCAGATTTACGAAAATGCCCTAGTGCGTAAATATTACTTAGGCGAGCATTTTAAGGTCTAACATGGCAATTTTACGTCCACAATTAGCCACTAAAAACAAGCTTTGCGCCACGCTAAAAAGCTGGTTGCCCATTTTGCAAAGCGACCCCTTAGAGATTGAAGACACCTTACAGACTTATGCCCAAGATAACCCCTATTTGAGCGTGCAGAGTGGTTTGAGCCAAAATTTAAGCCACCACAGAGATACCCGCCTAAAAAATACGATGAGCGACAAGATCGAAGCCTTGAGCGTGTATAAAAAAAGCTTGTATGAGAGTTTGCATGAACAGATCATCCCTCCGCTTTTCCCCACGCCCCTATCAGTCCAAATTGCCCATGATATTTTAGATAACTTGAGTAGCGAGGGGTATTTTGAGAGCGATTTAGCTGGGCAAGCAGAGAGTTTGGGGGTGAGCCCCCAAGAGTATGAAAAGGTGCGGCAACGCTTTGCCTATCTTGATCCTCCGGGCATTGGGGCATGCACGCTACAAGAAAGTTTTTTATTCCAACTCAACCACCATGACGAACTGGACGCGCCCACCTACGATTTATGCGCCCAAATTATCCAAAATCTTGAATGCCATAAAGAATTTAGCCACCTGCCCAGCTATGCTAAGGCGATGCAAACCATCACTTCGTTTAAAAACCCACCTGCGCTTGATTTTGCAGACAAAATTCCCCCCATTATTCCCGATCTCTTGGTGCTCGAAGAAGATGGAAATATCTTTGTGCAACTCAACGAAGGGTATTATCCCAAAGTGATCATTGAAGAGATTAAAATCAAGCAAAACAACGCCTACTTAAAAGAAAAGCTCAAAGAGGCACGGGATTTAGTCGATGCCTTGCAAATGCGCCACCAGACCATCCAAAAAATCGGACTAATGTTGGTGGAATACCAGTATGATTTTTTTAAGGGTAAGGAGATCAAACCCATGCGCTTGGTGGATATTGCCAACGAATTTGGCTACGCGCCTAGCACTATCTCACGGGCAATCTCCAATAAATATTTGGAATGTTCTAGGGGTATCTTCCCTATTAAGAGTTTTTTCACCACCGCTCTAGAGGGCGATGTTTCCAACGCCTCAATCAAAGATTTTATCTTGGAGTTAGTCAAAAATGAGGATCGCCAAAGGCCCATGAGCGATTTAAAAATGTTAGAGTTAGTGGAACGCAAATTTGGGCTTAAAATGGTGCGCCGCACGATCACCAAATACCGCAAACTTTTGAACATCGCCAGTTCGTCTGAGCGTAAAAAACTTTATAGCATGCGTTTAGGCTAGTCCTTTAGTTGTGTTATAACGGGGATTTTGGAGGTCCAATGGGATTTTTAGATCACAAAAGCGTGTTGATCACGGGAGGCACGGGCAGTTTTGGCAAAGCTTGCATACAAGTCCTCTTAGACCAACACAACCCTAAAAAGATCATCATTTATAGTCGCGATGAGCTCAAGCAATACCAAATGGCACAAACTTTCAGCGATCCCAAAATGCGCTTTTTTATCGGAGATGTGCGGGACAAAGATCGTCTAGCCAGTGCGATGCAGGGGGTGGATGTGTGTATCCATGCCGCCGCACTCAAACATGTGCCCATTGCCGAATACAACCCCCTAGAGTGCATTAAGACCAATATTTTAGGAGCTAGCGCGCTCATTGAGGCGTGTTTAAAAGAGCAAGTTGGGCATGTGATTGCCCTAAGCACCGATAAGGCCAGCAACCCAATCAATCTCTATGGGGCGACCAAGTTATGTAGCGACAAGCTCTTTATCAGCGCAAACAACATGAAAGGCAAGTCTGCTTGCAAGTTTAGCGTAGTGCGTTATGGGAATGTAGTGGGCTCTAGGGGGAGTGTAGTGCCCTTTTTTCAAAACTTAGTGGCGCAAAATGCTCCACAAATTCCCATCACTGACACGCGCATGACACGCTTTTGGATCACGCTAGATCAAGGAGTGCATTTTGTGTTACGCAGTTTGGAGCGCATGCATGGGGGAGAGATCTTTGTGCCCAAAATCCCTAGCATGAACATTTTAGACCTTAAGCAAGCTCTAGCTCCTGACATTCCCATTAAGATCGTGGGGATTAGGCCGGGGGAAAAGCTCCATGAGGTGATGATTAGCAGCGACGATCGCGCCTTTGAATTTGAGGATTTTTATATATTAGAACCTACCATCTCTTTTCAAACCCCCATCGATTACAGCCTAACCCTCTTGGGTGAGAAAGGGAAGCGTGCCCCTGAGGGTTTTAGCTACAATAGTCTAGAAAACCCCCAACGCTTGAGCGCGCCCGAGCTGTTAAAAATGTTAGCCACCCTATGAAAACTCTGGATTTGCTCGCCCAAAATGCCTTGCTCAAAAATCGCCGTATTTTATTATTGGTGAGTGGCTCGATTGCCGCTTACAAGAGCTTGGATTTAGCGCGTGCTTTCATCAAAATGGGCGCAAAGGTCAAGGTGGTGATGAGCAAGCAGGCGATGCGCTTTGTTACCCCGCTAAGTTTTGAGGCACTGACTCATTATCCCGTACTCACACACAAAAGCGAACGCTGGGACTTGAGCAATCCAAATTGCCCCAATCATATTAGTTATGCTAAGTGGGCGCAGGTGGTGCTACTGGCTCCTGCTAGTGCCAACACCCTAGCCAAACTAGCGCATGGACTTGCTGATAGCCTCTTAAGCGCGGTGTTTTTAGCCAGTAGCGCGCCTAAAATCCTAGCTCCCAGCATGAATACGCAAATGTTAGAGGCGCGCGCCACCCAAGAGAATTTAGAACGCCTCAAATCTTGGGGTTGCATAGTTGTAGAGCCTAGAGAGGATTTACTAGCCTGCAACACACAGGGCAAGGGAGCGATGGCGGACATTTTAGACATGGTGTGTGCCAGCGTGCAGGCTTTATATAAAAATAGCTTTTGGGCAGGTAAAGAGGTGGTGGTGAGCGGGGGGGGGAGCTTGGAGAAGATTGATAGTGTGCGCTATATCTGCAATTTTTCTAGTGGCTTGCAGGCGAGCACTCTAGCCCTTGCCCTCTATCTTCAGGGCGCACAGGTGTCCTTGGTGGCTAGCACCTTTGCTTTGGAGTTGCCCGCAGGCATTGGATGCTTAAGCGTGCAAAGTGGGGCCGATTATCTGCAAGCCCTGCAAGAGAGGGCAAATCTGCAAGACCCGCCCTTTTTGTTCATGGCCGCTGCTATTAGCGATTACAAACCCGCTACCCCCCACAAGGGTAAGCTTAAAAAGCAAGACTTAGGCGCGTCTTGGAATTTGGAATGCGTGCAAAATGTAGATATTTTAGCCTCTTTAAAGGGTTTTATTAAAATTGGTTTTAAGGCTGAAGAGGAGGGCACTTTGGCGATCACCAATGCCCGAAAACTATTAGATAGCCCCAAAAATGGAGGTAAAGGCTGTTTGGCGGTGTGCTTGAACACCCTTGATTGCCAACCCTTTGGATCGGCACAAAACCAAATGTGGCTTTTAAGCGCGCAACATAGCCAGCGCACAAACTACCTTAACAAACTCACCTTGAGTTTTGAGATTTTAAACTTTGTGAGCCAAGTCTGCCATGCTCAATCCCATTAGCGCGCTTTTAAACTTACAGCAACTCCACAATATTATCAAGGACAACCCACAACACTTTAACGCCACCTTGCCCCTCTTTTTAAAGGTACTAGAGAAAAAGGGCGATAATAGATATTTGTTGCAACTGGGTAATCAAATTTTAGAAACCAAGAGTGCCAAACCTTTGATTACCGGGCAAAAATATTGGGCGTTGATGCAAAAAAGCTCAGTGGGGGCAATCATGCTCTCTAATCTCGTGCCCCAGCCCAAAATCATGGAGCAACTCAAAAATGCGCCCTTAAAATTGGATCTGCACCAATTAAACCAGATTTTAAAACAAGAGGATTTTAAGGGTTATCACGAACAATTAGTCACCCATTTAACCCACGCCCAGAGTCGTCAAGATTTTTGGCTCTTGGGTAATTTGCTTTTATCCTTGCAACACCAAGTGGCTAGTTTTGTGATCAAGGACAAGCACCAAGAGGCGTTGATCCAGATTAAAAATAAAAAGGGCAAGCAAAAACAGCTGGATTTTTACGCACTTTACCCACATTTGGGGGCTTTGCAAGGGCATGTGTTGTGGCAAGAGCCACATTTGAGCCTGCACATTGTAGTGCTCTACGAGAACACCGCACGCCTCTTGGAGCAATATAAAAACACCTTGAAAGGTTTTGATGCGGTGCATATCTCTGCTAGCCCACACACCATAGAGCCTCTGTTTGGATTTGAAGAAAGTTTGTTGGACACGAAGGGGTAAAATCTTTTTTGAGCACGCAACAAGAGCTTAACAGAGAGTTTGCTTTGTGCCTTTTTAGTAATTATAAGGAAACAAAAGCTAAAATAGGCTAAATAATACCCTAGAGAAGGTTGTGATGAGTAAAGAATTGGAGTCCTTAGAGAGTCGGAGCGAGTCTGAAGAATTCAGAGAATACATGAAGGAGTACATGCACGGAGAGGATGAGTCGGAACAAAAGGGGGGTGTGAAAGAGGGTGTGGTTGTTTCGATCAACGAGCAAGAGGGCTATGCCATGGTGAGTGTTGGGGGCAAAACAGAGGGTAGACTTTCTTTAGAGGAGATTTTAGATGCACAAGGAGGGTTGCTCTTTAACCTAGAAGATACAATCCCGGTTTATGTGTCGCATAAGGGTGAGCGGGTTAGTGTTTCTTATAGAAAGGCTCTAGCTTTTGGGAAAGCACAAGAAAAAATCCAAGCCTTGGGGGAGGACTATAGGGACAAGATGATCGAGGGCGAGGTTGTGCGCGAAAACAAAGGGGGGTATGTCCTTGTGGATCGCGAGGGTGTAGAATACTCTCTTTCTAAAGCGCAGTCTTCCCTTAAGCGTGGGGAAAACCATTTGGGCAAACGGCTCAAGGTTTGTATCACTTCCATAGACCCCGAGCGTGGCTTGATCAGTGTTTCTAGAAAACGTTTTTATGATGTTTATAGCAAACACCAGCATGAGGTTTCTAAGAGACTGGTCGAATCCCAAGAGATTTATAATGGGGTGGTGAAAAGTGTTACTAACTTTGGCGTGTTTGTGGAGGTAGATGGCGTAGAAGGGTTGGTGCATTACACAGAGATTAGCCACCGCGGTTCAGCCAATCCAAGTAAGCACTACAAAGAGGGCGATGGGGTGCAGGTTAAAGCCCTCGCCTATGATGAAGAAAAAAAACGCCTCTCCCTCTCTATTAAAGCCACCATGGAGGATCCATGGCATGAGATTCAAACCAAACTTAAAGTGGGTTATGCCATTAAAGTCGTGGTCAGTAGCATTGAAAATTATGGCGTGTTTGTGGATATTGGGAACGACATTGAAGGCTTTTTGCACATCTCTGAGATCTCTTGGAATAAAAATGTCAAGCATCCTCAAGACTACCTAGAACTCAACCAAGAGATTGATGTCAAAATCATTGAAATTGACAGCGCAAACCGCCGTTTGCGCGTGTCTTTAAAACAGCTTTCTGATAAACCCTTCAATGAATTTGTCTCCAAACACCGCGTGGGGGATTTGATTGAGGGCAAGGTGGCGACCTTAACCGATTTTGGTGCATTCCTCAATTTTGGGGGTGTAGATGGACTCTTGCACAATAAAGATGCTTTTTGGGAACAAGACAAAAAGTGCAAGGATCACTTCAAGATAGGCGATGTGGTGCAGGTTAAGATTTTGAAGATCAATAAGGAGAATGAGAAAATCTCTTTGGAGATGAAATTTGCCCAGCCTTCCCCTGTGGAAACTTTTAGCCAAAAGTATAAGGTCGGGGATGTGGTTCAAGGTGCGGTGGTGAATATTAAGGATTTCGGTGTGTTTGTCAATGTCGATGGAATCGATGTCTTGATCAAGAGCGAGGATTTACCCCCGCTTAAAAAAGAAGAGATCAAGATTGGTGATTTGATCACCAGCGTGGTTGTGGCAATCGAAAAAGCCAATAACAAAGTCCGTGCCTCTGTGCGCCGTTTAGAGCGTAAAAAAGAGAGAGAGCAGTTACAAGCTTTTAATGCTGGGGATGACAAGATGACCTTAGGAGATAAAATCTCAGGTAAGTTCTAACTTGATTGATGAAAATTGCAAAGGTCCGCTCGCTTGTTTTGTTGATCTTGCTTTTCTTTGCGCTTGCTCTAATCGCCTATGTGGGGCGGGGTTTGTTCATGCAACGCCCTCCCAAAATTGAGCCTAAGAGTACCCCTAAATTGTCCTTGCCCGACTTAGCTGATGTGCCCGTTGCTCCACAAAGCGATGTCTCCGTAATCTCAGAACCCGATTTTGCTTACCCAGTACTAGAAAAGCGCGTGGGAGTCGAGTTTTTAGGTGGCTCACACTCCCAAAAATTGCTCATCCGCAATTTAGACGCTTACAAGTCGTTTTGTTTGCATGAGATCTTAAGAGAAGCGCATGTCGATTTTGCACTAGACAAACAAGCGCGTGGCACGACCATTATCGTGTATTTGCCCCGCACCTCATCTAAAGCTCTCTTGGATGAGTTGCATTACTACAAAATCCCTTACCGCTTTGACTGATCCCAACTAAAGGAAATCCATGCAAATTGCCATCTGTGATCCCATCCACCCCAAGGGCATCACTTTACTTAGCGAGCAAAAAGACATCCAAATTTTGGACTATTCCCAAATGCCTAAAAGCGATCTCCCCCTAGCCCTCAAGGGTGTTGCAGGACTCATCACCAGAAGCATGACCCCCATCCATGCAACTATGCTCGCACATGCTAAAGATTTAAAAGTGCTGGTGCGCGCGGGCGTGGGCGTGGATAATGTGGATATTGATCTGTGCTCCCAAAAAGGGATTGTGGTGATGAATGTCCCTACGGCTAACACCATTGCTGCTGTGGAGCTCACCATGGCACACATGCTCAATGCCGTGCGTTATTTACCCAGCGCGAATGCCCAACTCAAACATGATAGGCTTTGGCAACGTGAGGATTGGTATGGGAGCGAGCTTTATGGCAAGAAGTTAGGCATCATCGGCTTTGGCAACATCGGATCGCGCGTGGGCGCGCGCGCTTTAGCCTTTGGTATGGAGGTGATCACCTACGATCCCTATATCCACAAGTCCAAAGCCACCGACCTAGGGGTGTCTTACACGGCAGATTTTAAAGACATTTTGGCTTGTGATGTGATTACCATCCACACGCCCAAGAACAAGGAAACGATCAATATCATTGATTACGAACAGATCGCTCAAATGAAAGAGGGCGTGATCTTGATTAATTGCGCACGGGGTGGGCTTTATAATGAAGAAGCCTTATATGAGGCACTCAAATCCAAAAAAGTGCGCTGGTTAGGGCTAGATGTCTTTAGCAAAGAGCCCGGCACTGCCAACCCGCTTTTAGAACTCGATAATGTCTATGTTACCCCCCACATTGGGGCTAACACTTGGGAATCCCAAGAACAAATTGCCCTGCAGGCGGCTAAGGCTGTGGTGGATGCTCTAAGGGGGAGTGCTTATCCTAATGCGCTCAACTTACCCATCCAAGAGGGGCAAATGGCTAGCTATGCCAAGCCCTACCTAGAGCTCACCCAAAAATTGGGTTTTTTGTCCTCCCAAATCAACAAGGGGGCTTTTAGTTCCCTAGAGCTTACTTTAGCCGGTCCCATCAAGGAATACGCGCCCTCTTTGCTCAGTGCTGCCCTTGTAGGCTTACTCAAACCCTCTTTGAGCGATAAGGTCAATTATATCAATGCCCCCTTTTTAGCCAAAGAGCGCCATATTGCCCTAAACACCAAGATTTTAGAAGATGCCACGCCCTACACCAACTTAGTTACCTTGCAATTAAGCACGCCCCACCAGACCACGCAAGTGAGCGGGAGTGTCTTTGCCAACGATCTGCTCAAGATCACCAACATTAATGGCTTTGAAATGGATGTCAAGCCACAAGGCAACATGATTTTATTTAAAAATGAGGACAGACCCGGGGTGATTGGGAATGTGGGGCAAACTCTAGCCGAACACAACATCAATATCGCCGATTTTAGATTGGGGCGCAATAACCACAAAGAAGCCTTAGCCTTGATCGTAGTGGATGATCCCATCAACCCCGAAATTTTAGCCAAGTTGCAAACAATCCCACATTGTTTGGGCGTGAATGTGGTTTCAATCTAGGTGCAAGCTCTTATCAACAAACTCAAAGCCCGTAATGAATTGCGGGTCATCTCCACGCCCCTAGACATTGAGCTAGAAATCCCACATACCGCCTATATTGAAGCCAAAAAGCCCCAAGGCGGGCAAGCCCTTTTATTCACCAATCCAGTGAGTGCCAAGCACTCCAAGCAGTTTGATATGCCGATCTTAATGAATCTCTTTGGATCGCAAGCGCGCCTAGAGCACATTATCCAAGAGCCTATTAAAACATATTGTGCGCGCCTAGAGACCCTTTTAAGCCTGCAAAAACCCCAAAACCTCAAAGACACTTGGCATTGGCTCAAAAATATCAGCACGCTCAGACACCTTGCCCCCAAGATCACCAAGTCCGCTGATACCCACACTTACAAAATGGGTGATCAGGTCAATCTCTACGATCTGCCCATCCTCACCACTTGGGAAAAGGATGGCGGTCCTTTTATCACGCTCGCCCAAATTTACACCCAAAGCTTGGATGGTAGCAAGAAAAATTTAGGCATGTACCGCCTACAAGTCTATGATCGCAACCATCTAGGATTGCATTGGCAAATCCACAAGGATGCTAATCACTTTTTTCATGAATACCGCCATGCACGGGTGAAAATGCCCGTGAGTATCGCCATTGGGGGCGATGCGCTCTACACATGGTGTGCCCAAGCCCCCCTGCCCTATGGCTTATTTGAGTTATTGCTCTATGGACTGATCAGAAAAAAACGCGCCCAACTGATAAGATCGCGCACCAATCCCATTGCCATCCCCCATGATTGTGGGATCATCATTGAGGGCTGGGTCGATGTAGAGGAATTGCGCCTTGAGGGACCTTTTGGCGATCACACAGGCTTTTACACCCCCAAAGAACCCTACCCCGTGCTGGAAGTGAGCGCGATCGCCACCAAGCCTAATGCGGTGTATCTAGCTAGCGTGGTGGGCAAACCCCCCTTAGAGGATAAATACTTAGGTTATTTCACCGAACGACTCTTTTTGCCCTTGCTCCAAAAAAGCGCGCATGGGCTACTTGATTATCACATGCCCGAAAATGGGGTTTTCCACAATTTGATCTTAGCCAAAATCAAACCCAGCTACCCCGGGCATGCTAGCCAAATCATGCACCATTTTTGGGGCACAGGGCAGATGAGTTTTGCCAAACATGCGATCTTTGTAGGTCCTAATGCGCCCAGCCTAGAGGATTACCCCAAAATCACCGAACACATCTTAAACCACCTCAATTTGCAATCTGTCATCATCACCGAGGGCATTTGCGATGCACTCGATCATGCTAGCCCCACTTACGCCTTTGGGGGCAAATTAGGCATTGATGCCACCAAACCCAGTGAGAACACCCCCAGTATCCTTAAAGATAGTGTTTTATTAGCCAAAATCCAAGAGGCAATGCCCGAAGCACAAATCTTAAAGCAATATGGGACACACACCAAAAACCCGATCGCGGTTGTGGGCGTGCAAAAGAGGCGCACCCTTTTACCCGTGGCTAAGGCGTGTAGCCTTTTAAGCCCCTTTGTGTCTGTTTTGGTATTTGTTGATGCGTGCAAAAACGATCTGAATAACCCCTACATGCTCTTGTGGCGCGTGGTGAATAACATCGATGCTAAACGCGATGTGTGTATCCATGAGGGGTTGTTGCTCATTGATGGGACAGATAAAAACGCATTAGATAACCACCCCAAAGAGTGGCCACAAGAGACCGATTGCAACTTGAGCGTTCTAGAAAAATTGTGCGCCCAGAAACTCATCCCCCCTTTAGATGACCCGCTTTACAAGCATTATCACATTTTCAACTCACCTAGCACTTAAAGGTTTGCCATGGATTTTGCTAAAAACTTGGATCAAATCATCAGCCGCATTGAAAAAGCCCGTTTGGCTTATAGCCGACACCATATCGTCCAGCTCATCGCCGTCTCTAAATATGCCAGTGCCAAGCAAATTGCTGACCTGTATGCGTGCGGGCAACGCGCCTTTGGGGAAAATAAAATCCAAGATTTGCAAGCCAAGTCAGAACATCTAGCAGATTTGCCCCTAGAATGGCACATGTTAGGCAGTTTGCAGAGCAATAAAATTAATAAAATGCTCGCTCTCAAGCCCTTTTTACTCCATAGTCTCCACTCTTTAGCCCTTGCCCAAGAAATCCAAGCGCGTAGCCCCTACAAGCTCAAAGCCCTTTTACAAGTCAATGTTTCTTTAGAAGAATCTAAAAGCGGGGTGCGTCCCGAGCGTACCCTAGAGACCTACCAGCAAATTAAACAGACCTGCCCACTAATTGAGTTGCAAGGGATCATGGTGATTGGACCCCAAACAGAAGACACCCGTCAAATTGAGCGCGCCTTCCAAAGTGCCAAAGATATTTTTGATAAGCTTCCCCAAGCCTCTATCCTATCTATGGGGATGAGTGGAGATTTTGAGATCGCCATTAGTTACGGGGCTAATATGGTGCGTATCGGGCAAGCCCTTTTTAAAGAGCCCAATTAGTCCAAACATCTTATAATGTGCCAAACATTTGAGGAGATACCATGTCCAATATGGGAACTTTAGACACCAAAAGGCCCGAGTTTGATCCTTTATTCTCAGAGATCGCGCATTATGTGGTGGATCACCCAATCACTTCATCTCTAGCCTACCAGAGTGCGCGGCTTTGCTTGCTTGACTCCATTGCCTGCGCTTTAATGGCACTCAAATACCCCGAATGCACCAAGTTACTAGGTCCTAGTGTCCCGGGGGCTGATTTTAGGCCCTTAGGGGCTAAGGTGTTGGGCACAGCCTACCAGCTTGAACCCGTGCGTGCGGCTTTTAATATCTCATGCATGGTGCGTTGGCTGGATTTTAATGACACTTGGCTAGCGGCCGAATGGGGACACCCATCGGATAATTTGGGCGCGATTTGGGCACTGGGGGATTATTTGAGCCGTTTGTATTTAGCCCAAAATAAAAAACCCTTACAGGTCAAGCACATTTTAACCGCCATGATTAAAGCCCATGAGATTCAGGGGATTTTAGCCTTAGAGAATTGTTTTAATACCGAAGGCTTAGACCATGTGTTGTTGGTGCGGGTGGCCAGTAGTGCGGTGGCTACTGGGCTATTAGGGGGGAGTTTTGATGAGGTGCGTAATGCGCTCTCTAATGCCTTTATAGATGGGGGTAGCTTGCGTTGTTACCGCCATGCGCCCAACACGGGATCACGCAAGTCGTGGGCAGCAGGGGATGCCAGTGCGCGGGGCGTGGATTTAGCTCTTAAAGCCCTTCAGGGCGAAATGGGCTACCCTTCAGCTTTGAGCGCGCAATATTGGGGCTTTCAAGATGTCTATATGAAGCAACAGACACACAATCAAGAAAAATTACATTTGCCCCAAGCACTAGGGAGCTATGTGATGGAAAATGTGCTCTTTAAAATCTCTTTTCCAGCTGAATTCCACGCCCAAACCGCCGTTGAATGCGCTTTGAGCCTACATGATGATCTCAAGGGACGGCTAGAGGATATTAGTAAAATTGTCATCACCACCCAAGAGAGCGCACAACGCATCATCAACAAGATTGGGGCGTTGCATAATTACGCCGATCGCGATCATTGCATCCAATACATGGTTGCCTATGCGCTCATCTATGGCAATTTGAATGCCCAATCCTATAGCGATGAGAGTGCAGCTGATCCACGTATCGATCGGCTAAGAGATTTAAGTGAAGTGCAGGTTGATGACACATACACGCGGGAGTATTTAGAGCCTAGTAAGCGCGCTATTGCCAATGCGGTGCAAGTCTTTTTTAAAGATGGGAGCCACACCCAAAAAATCGAAATCAAATACCCCATCGGGCATCGTTTTAGACGCGATGAGGGCGTGCCCTTGTTGTATCAAAAATTCAAGCTAGCCCTAAGGGAGGTCTTTAGCCCTAAGCGTGCTAGCCACATTGAAGAAGTTGTTTTTAACGAAAATGCTTTTGAACAGATGGATTTTAACCAATTTAGCGATCTTTTTTCATTGGTCTAAGGAGCGAGCATGACAGCTGGTCAAAGATTTAGAGAGGCTCTAGCACAAAACAAGCCCTTGCAAATTGTGGGCACGATCAATGCTTACCAAGCCTTGCAGGCTACAAAGGTGGGGCATAAAGCCCTTTATCTCTCAGGGGCAGGTGTGGCCAATGCTTCTTATGGCTTGCCAGATTTGGGCATGACCAATTTGGAGGAAGTCTGTATCGATGTACGCCGCATTTGTGCTATCTGCCCCACGCCCTTAATTGTGGATGCCGATACTGGATTTGGGCACGCTTTGAATATTGGGCGTTGCGTAATAGAGCTGATCAGAAATGGTGCTGCTGGGATGCACCTAGAGGATCAAGTCGGGGCCAAGCGTTGCGGTCATCGCCCCAATAAAGAGATTGTAGAAACCCAAGAGATGTGCGATCGCTTGCATGTTGCCCTTGAGGCTAGAAAAATAGACCCTAGCTTTTATCTCATCGCCCGCACAGACGCACGGGCTAAAGAGGGGTTAGAATCGGCTATTGAGCGTGCTTTAAGCTATGCTAAAACGGGTGTAGATGCAATCTTTGCAGAGGCCTTGCAAAACCTAGAGGAATACCACGCCTTTAGCCAAGCTTTAAGCGTGCCGTTGCTGGCCAACATTACCGAGTTTGGGCTAACTCCGATGTTTGGCTTGGAGGAGCTTAAGAGTGTAGGGGTGGCTATGGTGCTTTATCCTTTGAGTGCCTTTAGAGCCATGAATAAAGTGGCTTTAAGCGTGTATGCCGATCTCAAGTACAAGGGCACGCAAAAAGATCAAATCCCGCATATGCAAACTAGAGAAGAGCTCTACGAGATGTTGGGCTATTATGGCTATGAGGCACAGATGGACTTGTTGTTAGGGCACCAAAAATCCTAACTGGGGCACGCGCCCTCTATTTCTTCTAAAAACCCCAGTGCGTCTAAAATAATGCGTTCTTGTTGGGGGCAGGGGGTGGTGTTTAAAATGCCCTCATAAAAACTCTCCAAACAATTTGACAAAGCACTAGAGGGGTTTAATGGGGGGTGGTGGGGGGAGGGTTGTTGGGGGGTTAGTGTGGTGGGGTAGAGGGCGATAGGATTGGGGGCATTATCGTTGTAATAGAGGGTGTTTTGTGTACCCATGATGAGCATATCGCGCACTTTAAAGGGGGAGAGCCAAGAGAGATTAATAGAGACGGGGGTTGGTTTGGGTGTGGGCAAGTAGAAATTTAAATAGGTGCTGGTTGGGGTGGGGTGGCTTGGGTGGCTGGTTTGGTGGAGTGTGGGATGCGTTACAGCACAGAGGGCATTGGGGTAGAAAAAAGAGAGGATGCTTAGGTCATGCAAACCTAGATCGTAAAGGATATTGGTATCCTCACGGCAAATGCCCCCCAAACGGCGGGAGGTGATGCTAAGGACATCACCCAGCATGCCCAGATTTTCTTGAATCCAACGGATGGGTGCAGAGTAGATAAAGGTCAGATCGCAGTGTAGGATTTTTTGCCGTTGTTTGGCTAGGGTGTAGAGTTCTTGGGCTTGCACTAGACATGCTCCCAAAGGCTTTTCCACAAAAACATGTTTGTTAGCCAAAAGGGCTTGTTTGGCTAGGGCGTAATGCGTATTTACTGGGGTGATGATCAACACGGCTTGGATTTCTGGATCGCCCAACACTGTAGCAATAGAGGGCGTAACCTGCACATCTTTAAAGTCTCTTTGGGCTTCTTGCAAGCGATCCAAAGAGGTATCGCAAATGGTTTTGAGGGTGAAACGCCCCAAATGGCGCGCGATTTTTTGACCCCAATAGCCATATCCGATCAAGGCTATTTGGAACATCTTAAAGCAAGCGTAACAATCTAGCTGGATTGCCCGCATAAATCCCGCTAGTGGTGATGTTCTTAGTTACCACGCTCCCAGCCCCAATCACCACATGGCTACAAATTTGCACGGGTAAGATGGTCGCATTCGAGCCAATGCTGACATGATCGCCAATGCGGGTTTCTTTCCATGATTGGGGATTGGGGTTAGGGCAACCCTCTTTAAAGAGATCATTGGTGAAGACCACCCCATGCCCGATAAAACAAAATGCCCCAATCTGCACGCACGAACAGATAAAAGTATGGCTTTGGATACGGCTGTGTGCTCCTACTACCACGCCTTTTTGAATCTCACAAAAAGGACCCACAAAAACATGTTCTTTTAAATGACACCCATAGAGATTACAGGGTTGGCACACCACCACACTTTCATCTGCCACCACATCTTTTAGGGGTGTATTTTCTATTAGACGCATCGCTTTCCTTACAAAAGCGTTATCATAACAGATTGAGCCTTTCGTGCGCTTTTAAACCTCAGTTTAAGATAGGCACGTAATTAAATATGCTAGAATAGGGGCTATGCTTGTGGTGGCAAAGCGAGCGATTTAAGGAGAAAGATTGAAAATATTAGTTGTAGATGATAGTTCCACAATGCGCCGAATCATTAGAAATACCCTCCAGCGTTTGGGCTATGAGGACATCATGGAAGCCGAGCACGGGGTGGAAGCTTGGGGGAAGTTGGATAGCAACGACACCACAGGTGTGCTCATCACGGATTGGAACATGCCCGAGATGAATGGACTGGACTTGGTGAAAAAGGTACGCTCTGATGGGCGTTTTAAAGACCTACCTATTATCATGATCACCACAGAGGGGGGCAAGGCGGAGGTCATCACCGCTTTGAAGGCGGGGGTGAATAACTATATTGTCAAGCCTTTTACACCACAAGTTTTAAAGGAGAAATTAGAGGTAGTCTTGGGGACCAATGACTAAGCGAGGTTTGGCGGATTAGAGGCGTGCAAACAGGTTTTTACTTCAAAACTCTCATTTTACCCACTGCCTATCCCGATTTATTTGCAGATTTTTTATTAGATTTTACGCAAGAAGCTATCGAGGAAGATTGCGTGTCTAATTTGGGCGATCACCCCTACCGATACATCGGTGGGGGTAGGCAAGCCCATGTTGTACCCCATGTTGCCTATATTGTCTATTCAGATCAGGAACCTAGTGCCTTGCTCCAAGGCCTTGAGGGGTTTTGCCAGACCTTAGGCGATCAAGACCTGCCAGTTGGTTTTTACTACCATACCAGCACCCACCCCAATTTAGATTGGATCAGTGCCTACCAACAAAGTATCCAACCTATCACTTGCGGGCAATTTTACGTCACGCCCAGTTGGATACCCCCAACAGATACGCCCCTAAAGGTTTTGACAATCGATCCCAGCCTTGCCTTTGGGACAGGACACCATGAAAGCACGCGCATGCTCTTAGAGAGTTTTTCTAGCATGCCAGCAAAGACTTTTAAGGGCAAGTTAGCCTTAGATGTGGGCTGTGGGAGCGGGATTTTAGGTTTGGCTTTAGCCAATTTGGGGGCATGCGTGCATTTGTGCGATACCGACCCTTTAGCCATTGAGCAAGCCCAAAAGAATTTTGCGCGCAACCATCTTAACATCGGGCGTATTTGGCAAGGCTCTTTAAAGCAAGATGCAGTGCCCTATGATCTCATCGCCATCAACATTGTAGCCGATGTGATCCTAGGGCTCTACCCTTCTGTGTGGCAAGCCAGCCATGCGGATACCTTGCTTTTTTTATCGGGCATTTTAGACCAGCATACACATGCTGTTTTAGAGTGCTACACACAGGGTTTTGAGCTATTAGAAAAAAAGATCGAAAATGAATGGGTGAGCTTGTCTTTGAGAGCTAAACCTAGCTGATGAAATCAATTTAAGGAACTTCTATGGAGAACAATAACAAAGGACCGGGCGATCCCAATTCTAAAAAACCGCTCTTGCAAAATCCCTTATTACTTGTGATTTTATTTGTTGTGGTTGCCATCATCGCCATGCGCGTGATGAATAGCGATGAGGGCTTTGGCGATCGCTTTCTCTCTACGAGCACCAAGAACATTAGCTATCACGAGATGAAAGAACTCATTGAGAAAAAAGAAGTCGATAGCGTGAGCATTGGGCAAACCCTCATCAAGGCCACTAGCAAAGAGGGCAATAGCAAGATCATCTATGTCGCCAAACGCGTGCCCGATCTCTCTTTAGTGCCCCTCTTGGACGCGCAAAAAATCAATTATTCCGGTTTCAGTGAGTCTAATTTCTTTACAGACATCTTAGGCTGGCTCTTACCTGTGTTGGTGATCTTAGGGCTATGGATGTTTATGGCAAGCCGCATGCAAAAGAACATGGGCGGGGGGATTTTTGGCATGGGGAGTTCTAAGAAACTCATCAACGCCGAAAAGCCCAAAGTGCGCTTTAACGACATGGCAGGTAATGAGGAGGCTAAAGAGGAGGTTGTAGAAATCGTAGATTTCTTAAAATATCCCGATCGCTACGCTTCTTTGGGGGCAAAAATCCCTAAGGGCGTGTTGTTAGTGGGACCCCCTGGCACGGGCAAAACTCTCTTAGCTAAAGCGGTGGCCGGAGAGGCGAGCGTGCCTTTCTTTTCTATGGGGGGCAGTAGCTTCATTGAAATGTTTGTAGGCTTGGGGGCGAGTCGGGTGCGCGATCTCTTTGACATCGCCAAAAAAGAAGCCCCCAGTATTATCTTCATTGATGAGATCGATGCCATTGGCAAGAGCCGCGCGGCGGGGGGTATGGTGAGTGGGAATGATGAAAGAGAGCAAACCCTTAACCAGCTTTTAGCCGAAATGGATGGCTTTGGTTCAGAAAACGCGCCCGTGATTGTGCTAGCCGCCACAAACCGCCCCGAAATTTTAGACCCCGCCCTCTTAAGACCCGGGCGCTTTGATCGCCAAGTGTTGGTGGATAAACCGGATTTTAACGGACGGGTGGAGATTTTAAAGGTGCATATCAAGCCCGTTAAATTGGCTAATGATGTGGATTTGCAAGAGATCGCCAAGCTCACCGCCGGATTAGCCGGGGCGGATTTGGCCAATATCATCAACGAAGCCGCCTTGTTGGCTGGGCGCAACAACCAAAAAGAAGTCAAACAACAGCACTTAAAAGAGGCGGTAGAGCGGGGCATTGCGGGGCTAGAGAAAAAGAGTCGGCGCATTTCGCCCAAAGAAAAAAAGATTGTCGCCTATCACGAAAGCGGGCATGCAGTCATCTCGGAGATGACCAAGGGCTCGGCACGCGTCAATAAGGTTTCCATCATCCCAAGAGGGATGGCAGCCCTAGGCTATACGCTCAACACCCCAGAAGAAAATAAATATCTCATGCAAAAGCACGAGCTGATCGCTGAAATTGATGTGTTGCTGGGGGGGCGGGCGGCTGAAGAGGTGTTTTTACAAGAGATCTCCACGGGGGCGAGCAATGATTTAGAACGCGCCACGGACATCATCAAGGGCATGGTGAGCTACTATGGGATGAGCGATGTGAGCGGGCTGATGGTACTAGAAAAACAGCGCAATTCCTTTTTAGGGGGGGGCTTTGGGAGTCCTAGGGAGTTTAGTGAAAAAATGGCCGAAGAGATGGACAGCTTCATTAAAAACCTGCTAGAAGAACGCTATAGCCATGTGAAACAGACCTTGAGCGATTATAAGGATGCCATTGAGGTGATGGTGAGCGAACTCTTTGAAAAAGAAGTGATCACGGGTGAGCGGGTTAGAGAGATCATCGCTGAATACGAATCGGCAAATAATTTACAAACCCGTTTGGTGCCCTTAGAAGAACATGCAAGCTGATGTACGCTAATGCCTATTAAGCCTCTCTATCTCTTCCCCAATCTCTTTACGGCTAGCAGTATTTTTTTGGGCATGATGAGTATTCTTTATGCCTCTAGGGGGAGCTTTGTGATGGCGTGTTGGCTAGTTGTGGGCAGTTTGGTATTAGATGGGCTGGATGGGCGTATTGCGAGGCTAACCAACACCACGAGCAAGTTTGGGCTAGAATTTGACTCCCTAGCTGATGTCGTGGCTTTTGGGGTAGCACCAAGTCTGATTGCCTACTTCTATGCCGGGCATTTTTATGGGCGTTGGGGCATGGCAGCTTGTGCCCTATTTGTGATCTTTGGGGCGATCCGTTTGGCGCGTTTCAATGTAACCACCCAAACCACCGATCCCTATTCTTTCATCGGCATTCCCATCCCTAGCGCGGCAGTGTTGGTGGTGTTAGGTGTCCTCATTGATACCAAGTATGGTATTTTGAAAGAGGGTTGGGGGAAGTTTTTTTTAATCTACATTGTGTTCTTGGGTGTGATGATGGTGAGCAATATCCGCTACCCCAATTTTAAAAAAGTGCAATGGAATTTGAAGCTCTTTGTTTTGCTTGTCTTTTTCTTGCTCTTGCTCTTCGTGCGCCCTCTAGAGGTCTTGGGCACTTTTATGTTCTGCTATCTGTTTTATGGGATTATCCGCTGGCTTGTTTTGATGGTAAAAATTATTTTTAAGCACCGATGAAACGCGCGCATTTTTACATTGAGGGCATGACTTGTAGTTCGTGTTCTAGTGGGATTGAGCGATCTTTAGGGCGTAAAAAGTTCATCCAAGAGATCGGGGTGGATTTGATCAGCAAAAAAGCCTTTGTGCTCTATGATGAGAGTCAAGCCAGCCTAGAGGATATTTTCAAGCAAATTGAAAAGTTGGGCTACACGCCCAAATCAAAACTAGAGAAGTCCTCCCAAAACGCGCCTTTTTTAACGCCCAATAAAAAATTGGTTAGCGCAATTCTTTTAAGTGGGTGCGTGCTTTGTTTGTCCATGCTAGCACCATTTCTCCCCCTCCCCCAGACCTTGCAAAACCCTTTTTATAATGGATTGGTGCAACTGATCTTAACTTTAGGGGTCATGCACATGGGGAGGGATTTTTATCTCAAGGGCTTTAGCACGCTCTTTGCGCGCCAGCCCAACATGGATAGCTTGATCGCCATTGGGACAACCAGTGCCCTGCTCTATAGTTTGTTCTTACTCTTTAAAGCCTACCACCATGTGCCTTTGGAGGGCTATTACTTTGAGAGTGTGTGTGTGATTGTGGTTTTTGTGATGATAGGCAAGCGCATTGAAAACGCCTCAAAAGATAAAGCCCTGCAGGCAATGCAGGCCTTAATCAGCCACCAAAGCCCCACCGCCATTAAAGTGCAGGGGCAGGAGAGTGTCGAGGTCTTAATTGATGCGATTCAAGTGGGCGATGTGCTTAAAGTTTTACCCGGGAGCTATATCCCTATAGATGGAATCATCACAGAGGGCGAGGGCGAGATTGATGAGTCCATGCTGACAGGGGAGAGCCTGCCGGTTTATAAAAATGTGGGCATGCCCGTTTTTTCGGGCACGCTCAACACCACCACTTCTTTTTTGATTCAAGCCACGCGCACCAACGCACAAAGCACCTTAAGCAAGATTTTAGAACTCATCAACAACGCACAAGGCTCTAAGGCACAGATTGCGCGCTTAGCAGATAAAGTGGCTGGAGTTTTTGTACCCACTGTAATGGGAATTGCTGGTGTATCCTTTTTAGTGTGGCTAGCTTTGGGAGATTTTGCGCACGCTTTGGAAGTGTTTATTAGCGTGCTGGTGATCTCTTGTCCTTGCGCATTGGGATTAGCAACGCCGATGTCCATTTTAGTAGCTAACAAAGAGGCTAGCCTACTAGGGCTCTTTTTTAAAGATGCCCAAGCTTTGGAAAAGGCGCGCAGTGTGAGCTGTGTAGTTTTTGATAAAACCGGCACCCTCACACTAGGGCAACCCATGGTTAAAGAGGTGATTGCTAAGGAGGGCTTAGATATCCTAGAATTGCTAGGATTGTGTGCCAGTTTGGAGGCACAAAGCGAACATGTCATCGCCAAGGGCATTGTGGCTTATGCTAAGGATCAGGGCATTAGCCTGCAAGAGGTCAAAGAGGTCAAGGTGCAAATGGGTTTGGGCATTAGCGCACGGGTGGGGGATCGCTTGATTTTAGTAGGGAGTTTAGAATATTTTGGTTTGCCCAGTCCCTTTGAGAGCAAGATGAGCGGTATTCAGGTCTTTGTGGGCACGCCCCAAGAGATTTTAGGCGTGATCTTGCTAGAGGACACACTCAAAGAGGGAGTCAAAGAGCATATCAACCAGCTTAAAGCGATGGGCACTAAAACCATGCTTTTAAGCGGGGATCACGCCCAAAATGTGGCGACTCTAGCCCAAGAGTTAGGCATGGATCACTACCAAGCGCAGGCAAAACCACAGGACAAGCTCTATGCTATCGAACAACTCAAGGCACAGGGGGAAGTGGTGATGATGGTGGGCGATGGGATGAATGATGCACCCAGCCTAGCGCGTAGCGATGTCGCCCTAGTGATGGCTAAGGGAAGCGATGCAAGCTTGGAGGTGGCCGATGTGGTGAGTTTCAATAATGACATCCAA
Organism: Helicobacter mehlei; assembly: GCF_007280785.1. NCBI lineage: Bacteria > Pseudomonadati > Campylobacterota > Epsilonproteobacteria > Campylobacterales > Helicobacteraceae > Helicobacter > Helicobacter mehlei. The sequence continues at coordinate 25,968 of NZ_VKGC01000002.1, read as the reverse complement.
TCGGTGATCAGTGCTATCAAGCTGAGCACGCTCACCATTGCCAATATCAAACAAAATTTGTTTTGGGCTTTTTGCTATAATAGCGTGGCGATTCCGCTAGCTTGTGGGGTAGCCTTTAAACTGGGGATCATGCTTAACCCCATGTTGGCTAGCTTGGCGATGAGTTTGAGCAGTGTCAGCGTAGTTCTCAACGCCCAACGGCTTAGAGGCGCGCATTTAAAAATTAGAGGATAACATGCAAGAGATTAGCATTAAGGTAGAGGGCATGACATGCCAGCATTGTGTGGATAAGATCGAGAAGTTTGTTGGGGAGTTAGAGGGGGTGAGCCAAATTGAGGTGAATTTGGCAAACAAAGAAGTGAAGGTCAATTACCATGCTCCAGCTAGCCCAGAGGACATTAAAGAGGCGATTTTAGATGCGGGCTACGAATTAGGCTAATTTTTGAAAGTTTTCTTAAAGCGTTTTTACCCCTATGTAAAAGGGCACTACAAGGCTTTTGTTGTGGTGTTGCTCTCTTCTGTGGTGGTGGCAGCTAGCACGGCGTGGGGGACTTATCTAGTCAAGCCGACCTTAGATGACATCTTCATTAAAAAAGATGTGCATATGCTCACCATTTTGCCCTTTTTGGTGATTGTGGCGTATTTAGGCAAGAGTGGGGGGATTTATTTGCAGACCTATTTTACCAACTACATTGGGTTAGACATTGTTAAGAAATTGCGTAACCACATGCTTGAACACCTGCTCCAAATGGAGTTGGGGTTTTTCAACCGCACCCAAAAGGGCGAACTCATCGCGCGCATCACAAACGATATCGCCTTAGTGCGTGCTAGTTTGTCTAATTACCTAGCCGAGAGCATTAGAGAAGCCCTCACCATTATAGGCTTAATTAGCGTGGTGATCTATCAAAGCCCCAAATTAGCCCTTGTAGGGCTTGTGATCATGCCCTTAGCCGCCTTCCCCTTAAGCAAGATCATCAAAAAGGTCAAAAGACTCTCCAAAGCAAATCAAGAGAGCAATGCTAGCATGACGGCTAGATTATCTGAGATTTTCCACAGTATCGAGGTGATCAAAACCTCCAATGGCGAAAACCTAGAATTGCAAGCGTTCAAAAAAGAAAACCAACGCTTTTTCCAAATCAGCCTCAATGGAATCAAATACGCCGAAATCTCCAGCCCCTTAATGGAGTTTTTAGGTTCCATCGCCATCGCCCTAGTGATTTATCTAGGCGGGTTGGAGGTGATCAAGGGGCATATTAGCGTGGGGGCATTTTTCTCCTTTATCACCGCTCTTTTTATGCTTTACACACCCATTAAACGCCTTGTTAGGATCGTTTCTAATTTCCAAGAAGCCTTAGTAGCTGGAGATAGGATTTATGAAATCTTGGAGCGTGTACCCGCTATTCAAGATGGCCATCAAGAATTAAAAGAACCCATTGAACGCATTGTATTTCAAGGGGTGAGTTTAACTTATTTGCCCAATCAATTTGCCTTGCAAAATATTAACCTTGATTTGCAAAAGGGGCAGATTATTGCCTTCAAGGGCAAGAGTGGGAGTGGTAAAAGCTCGCTAGTCAATCTCATTTTACGCCTCTATGAGCCCACAAGCGGACAAATTACGATTAATAACACCCCTTTGCAAGATTTGCAACAAAAGAGCTTAAGAGCGCAAATTGGCATTGTAACCCAAAAGGTCTTTATCTTCAGCGGATCGGTGGCGGAAAATGTCGCCTATGGTTTGGAGATTGATACCAACAGAGTTACCAAATGCCTAGAACAAGCGCAGGCCTTAGAGTTCGTGGAGCATTTAGGCGGAATAGAGGGCACTTTAGAGGAATTTGGCACCAATTTGAGCGGGGGGCAACGCCAAAGGATTGCTATCGCGCGCGCCCTCTATAGGGATGCTAGCGTGCTCATTTTTGATGAAGCCACCTCAGCCCTCGATCACGCCACTCAAGAGGGAATCAAGCAGACCATTTATGACCTCAGACATAACCGCCTCATTTTGATGATCTCGCATAACGAGTCCAGTTTGGAGATTGCTAGCCATATCTATGCCCTAGAGGAGGGGGAGCTCCAAACTTCTTAAGACTATGCTATAATAGGAAATTGTTGGATAGGAGAGTGCATGTGGTGGCGGGTTGTTTTATTGGGTGCGTTTTTGGTGGGCTGTAAAAACGATGTTTTCACCCTCCCATATTTGAATTTCACCTATAAAAGTGCTCCTGTTAAAAACAAACCCGATTTGGGTAGCTTGGTAGTTGCACCTGCCCAAGTGGTGTTTTCGCGTGAATTCCTCCCCAAATACTACCAAAAACGCTATGCCAAAGGCCTTCAAGAAGGGATTGCTAAGGTTTTGGATAATAGTGGCTATCAAGTGATTTTGCCCACTAAGAAAAACCCCAACAAAAACCCAAGTGCCCTACAAGCTACGATCACCGGCACAATTCATTTTGCCTTCCAAAATACACCCTCCGATCTCAAAGCCATTAAAGCAATGTTAAAAGCCACCCAGAATGACTATTTGGAGCCAGCAAGAGTATTGCGCATGCTAGAGATTCAGGCACATTTTAAAGTGTGTGAGGGGCCTATCTGCCAGATCATCGCCCAAACTATCCACGAGCCCATTTTAAAGGCTAATCCCATTGATAGCGATCCCAATGAGAGGGGCGGACCCAACCAAAGTTACAATAATGCTATCATAGAGGGGCTCAATCGACTTTATCAAAAGAGCTTACAAGATTTAGAGGTGCAACTGCAAAAACAACTAGAATTGATGAGGACCAATGATGCTATCTAAAGACATTGCCGAGTATGCCAAAGTCAAAAACGAGCTTTATGCCTATGTTTCCTATCTTTTGACTCAAAATATCAAAAATTACCTCAAAGAACCCACGCTCAAATATGTCCAAATTGCTATGGAACGCATCAAGCAAGAGGTGCGGATCAAAGAGGACATTTTTATCTTGGACATGAATGGGAATTTAATTGATCGTGAGGGCAAGATCAAAAGTAGTTTTGCGGAAAACTCTTTGGAGCGAGGCTATTTTTATGAGGCCGTGCAAGAAAAACGCTGTATTTTGACCAACCCCTATCCTACACGCAATAACCGCGGGCTGGTGGTAACGGCAGCCTATCCCATTTACAACAACCAAAACGAATTATTTTTTGTGGTGTGTATGCACATTCCCTTGCGTGTCGCGCTGTCATTAAACTCTTCTTCTAAGTACTACAATGTTTTTGCTGAGGGTAGCGTGGTGATGTATTTTGCCATCTCGGTTACATTGGGTCTGGTGTCTCTGTTGCTTTTTGTCAAGAGCATTTCAAGTCTGACCAATGCGCTAGCACACTTTGATAGTTTTGATGTCAAAGAAGTTTTCCACCCCATTGTTTTGCTCACCCTAGCCCTAGCCACAGTCGATTTGGTCAAAGCCATTTTTGAGGAAGAGGTGCTGGGCAAAAACAGCGGGGATAGCCACCACGCCATCCACCGCACGATGATCCGTTTTTTGGGTTCGATCATCATCGCCCTAGCCATTGAGGCCTTAATGCTGGTCTTCAAGTTTAGCATCAGTGCCCCCAACAAGATCATCTATGCGATCTATTTGGCTAGCGGGGTGTCTGCCCTTTTGGTTAGTCTGGCCATTTATGTTAAGTTTGCCTATGGGGCAGCCAATAACTCAAATAAGAAAAACTAAGACTACAACCAGCGATGCGCCACTAACTCCACCCAAGGCACGCAGAGCACACAAAGAGCGATCAAATACAGCAAGCCAAAAATAAGCCCTAACTTCCAAAATTGCGCGCCCGAGATGTAGTGGCTACCATACCACACCAAAGAGGGCCCCGTGCCATAGGGGGTTAAAATCCCCATCAGTCCTAAGCCCAACATTAAAAAGAGGGCTAATTCTTGCACATTGACTCCAGCCATGCCCGCCCCCATGCTAATAAAAAGCGTTAAAAGCGCGCTCACGTGGGCGGTGGTGCTGGCAAAGAAATAATGCAAAAGATAAAAAGCAATCACCAAAATCACCACCATGCTAAGACTAGAAAAGCCCAAATTCACCATAAAACTTTGAGTCAAATCCCCCAAATACTGCAAAAAGCCCACACTCTTAAGCCCGCTAGCTAGAGTGATCAGCCCCCCAAAGAGGAAGAAAATATTATAGGCCGCGCTATTGGAAATAATGTCCTTCCAGCTAATGATACGGCTCACCCCCATCAGCACCATCGCTAAAAGCGCGGTCGTGGTCGCCTGCACCCCAAAAGCCTTGCCCCCAATCCAAAGGGCTAGAGTGAGCAGGCTTAAAACACACATCAAAATTTCCTTATGGTGCATTTTGCCCATTTTCTTTAATTCCTCCTTAGCCCATGCGCATGCCTCTTGAGAGCCCTTAAGCGTGGGTTTGCAAAGGTGGTAAGCTAGATAGGGGGTGAGCAAAAAGAGCACTACCCCAGCGGGCAAGAATGCCAAAAACCAGCCCAGCCAAGAGATTTCAGGCACATTGCTTTTTAGCGCGGTTTCCATCGCTAGTAAGTTAGGCGCTAGGGCGGTGAAAAACATGGAGGAAGTTACACAAGTGATTGCAATCCCTACCCACATCAAATACGCCCCCAGTTTTTGGGGCTCTTTGTCCGGATGACTTCCTACTAAAGGGGGGATATTAGCCACAATGGGGTAAATGATCCCCCCAGAGCGCGCAGAGTTTGAGGGGATGAAAGGAGCTAGGATTAAATCGGCTAGAGCGACCGCATAGCCCAAACCTAAAGTGGTTTTACCCAAATGAGAGATGAGCCATAGAGCGATACGCTTGCCCAACCCGCTTTTTTCATAGCCCAAACCTAGCATAAAGGCGATGAAGACCAACCAAACAGTTTTATTAGAAAAACCTTTTAAACCCCAATCGATGGCCACACTGGGGCTTACATGTTCGGGGCTAGGACCTATGCGCAAGAGCACGCACAACGCCACTCCAATGACAGCCACAAAGGAGGCAGGCACAGGTTCGATAATGAGACCTAAAACCACGCCGATAAAAACACTAAAATACAGCCATGCGGCCAAGCTTAGGCCCTCTGGTGCTGGCAAGAAAGAAAGAATTAAGCCCACCCCCACGGGCACAAGGTAACGCCAAAAAGAGAGAATTTGAGACATCTGCATTCCTAGAGGATTTTTAGGTTATTGTAGTCTATTAAATTATCAAAAGGTCTTAATTCTACTATTATTGAGGAAAATCCAATCCCTTATTTGTTTCTGTATTAGGTGGAATACAAAGTTATGGGTTAATGTGTGAGACCAACTCAGGGCATTTGCAAAATATATTGAATATCCACTACTTTTGCAGATTGCAAAAGTTCTAGGGTGCCATCATTTCCTCCATTCTATACTTTTCATACACCATCATATGTGAGTTCATCGGGGAAAAGAGGGAAAGCCCCACCCCCAAAATATTTTTAAGCAAGGTCAGGGAGATACCCAAAATCAAATTTTTTCAAAACTGGTTGAAACAGAAATGAGACTAATTTTTTCTTTATTTTTAAAAAAGCATTAAGTAATACTAATGTAGCATGTAGTAGTATCTTATGCGAAAGGACAAGATGAAACACAGCAAAGAAGTTTTAGACCCCAATCAAGAGTTTGACAAGTTAAAACAGGAGTATTTGCGCCAAGAGATGGTTTATGCCACTTATCTTAAAGAGAGCAAACGCCATCTCTATGGTTGTAAGGATATTTTAACCCGCCACCAATTTTTTGTGGATCGTTGTCGGGCTTACAAACCTTTGAGTGAAGTGTATTTGCGCTTGCGCCACTTCTCCAAGAGGTGCAAGATCAGCATGCGCCCTATTCGCGAATCCTTTGAAAAGTTCCGCCGCACCCACAACAACACCTTGACCTCTATCAAACGCTACGAAGCCAAACTCCAGCGCATCAAAGAGGGTAAATCCCCCTCTGATTGGGCATAATTAGAAAAGTTTGATGGCATGCGTGTCTCTGGGTACGCATGAGCCGATGATCCTTACGTGTATATCCAAATCTTGCAGGCGTTGCACAAATTCCAACCCCTCTTTAGCCCCCAAAGCCACTAACAACCCCCCAGAAGTCTGCGCGTCATAAAAGAGTATATCGGGGAGTTCGCTTTGGTTGCACACGCGCGCCTGCAGGGCTTTTTTGTTTGCCACACTCCCCCCCGGGTACACCCCCTGTTTGGCTAACTCTAAAGCTCCCTCTAAAAGGGGGATTGCGCTTGTGTTGATCTCTATGGAGATGGCAGGGTTGAGCATTTCGCACAAATGCCCCACGAGCCCAAAACCCGTTACATCCGTGCAGGCATGCACGCTAAAATCCTGCAAAACCTGCATGGCCTTAAAATTTAAAGCCACCATGCTAGCAATCGCTTGGGGGGCTTCTTTTAAAACTTTGCGCTTTAAAGCGGTGGTGATGATCCCACTGCCTAAAGGCTTGCTTAAGAGGATCGCATCGCCCACCTGCGTCCCATCATTGCGCCATAGACTCTTTTCTACCACCCCGGTTACACTGAGCCCAAACTTTTGCTCCACATCGCTTAGGCTGTGCCCGCCCAAAAGAGGGCATGTACACTCACTCAGCTTATCCAAGCAGCCTTGCATGATCGCCTGCACGCTCTCTACACTTACATGCTCTTGATCCCATGCAAGGATACTCAGCGCGCTGATTGCGCGCCCCCCCTTAGCAAAGACATCGCTTAAGGCATTAGCCGTAGCAATCTGCCCATAGATATAAGGGTCATCCACCACCGGAGGGATCACATCTACACTTTGCACCAACAAAGACCCCCCCACTTTTATCGCCCCGCAATCGTCCTTATGCCGAAAATCCAACACCACGCCGGGCAAGCGGGGCTGTTTGAGCTTGGCTGTGATTTGTTTGAGGTCCTCCAGACCCACCTTCGCCGCTCAACCCGCACAGCGCACAAATTGGGTTAATGCTTCTGCCAACTTACTCCTTTATAATCGTCTTGGCCTTTGTGCCCACCGCGGTAGCCCCACTGGGCAAATCTGAAACCACCACCGCATTAGCCCCGATCTTGACATCATCGCCGATCGTGATAGCCCCCAAGACCTTCGCCCCCGCTCCCACGACAACACGATCACCTAAGGTAGGGTGGCGCTTGCCCTTGAGCTTGCCCGTGCCCCCTAGAGTTACCCCGTGGTAAATGGTAACATCATCGCCAATTTCTGTGGTTTCTCCAATCACCACGCCCATGCCATGATCAATAAAAAGCCCGCGCCCAATTTTTGCCCCCGGGTGGATTTCTATCCCGGTGATAAAGCGCATCAGCTGTGAAAGCGCGCGCGCGATAAAGTAAAGCCGGCGCTTGTGCAAGGCATGGGCTAGGCGGTGGGCAAGCAACGCATGAATCCCCGGATAGAGCAATAACACCTCCCATTTATTGCGCGCGGCCGGATCCTGTTGTAGGGCGCGCTCTAGGCTATAATCCAGATCCAGCATCATAGAGTCCGGTGGAGATGTATTTTTCTCCCCCATCGGGGGCAATAGCAAGCACAGACTTGCCCTGACCCAATTTGCGCGCCACCTGTAACCCGGCAAAAATCGCCGCTCCTGAAGAGATCCCCACCAAAATCCCCTCTTTTTCTCCAAAGAGTTTGGCACACTGCGCTGCCTCTTTTTCATCCACAGCGATCACTTCATCCACTACGCTTCTATCATAATTGGCTGGCACAAAGCCTACCCCGATGCCTTGAATCTTATGGGGGCTATGTGTCCCTCCGCTCAAAATAGGGGATTGGGCGGGTTCTACCGCGATGATTTTAGCCGGGTGGTTTTGTTCTTTAAACTTACGCCCCACGCCCGCAATCGTGCCCCCCGTGCCCACGCCCAACACCACAGCATCCACGCCGGGCAAATCCTTTAAAATCTCTTGGGCGGTGGTATCGTGGTGTTTTTGGGGATTGGCGGGGTTTTCAAATTGTTGGGGGATGAAATAGCCTGCTTGTTTGCCAATTTCTAAAGCCCTATCAATGGCTCCCTTGGTGCCCTTAGAAGCCTCCGTTAGAATCAACTCTGCCCCATAAGCCTTGATGAGCTCGCGCCTCTCCACACTCATGCTCTCTGGCATGACAATGATGACTTTATAGCCCTTGAGCAAGCCCATGAGCGCTAGGGCGATCCCGGTATTGCCACTGGTGGGCTCAACAATGGTCATCCCTGCACACAGCCGCCCATCTTGTTCTGCCTGCTCGATCATCCCCAAAGCCGCGCGATCCTTCACACTCCCCCCCGGGTTAAATTTCTCTAATTTGACAAAAAAATCTGCCGCCCCCTCCTCTAAAAGGTGGTTTGTCTTTAAAATGGGGGTGTTGCCAATCAAGTTTAAGGCATTATTGTAAATCATGAGTCTGCCTTTCTTAAGAATTAAAAGGGATTTTTCTCAAATATTCTAGCCCCTTAGGTGTTCTGTGATCAAAAAACACGCTTTGGGCGGTGTCCATTGTGGCGATTTTGGCCAAATCCTCTTGATCCAAATGAAAATCAAAGATTTGGGCGTTTTGCGCGATCCGCTCCATCTTAGCCGACTTAAATAAAACCGATATGCCCCTTTGGGTGATCCAGCGCAAAATCACTTGGGCGACGCTTTTATGGTATTTGTGGGCGATCTCTTGCAAAATGGGGTGTTTGAAAATGCCGTTCTTATCCTGTGCAAAGGGCGACCACGCTTGGGGCTGGACTTGGTGTGCTTGCATAAACTCCTGATCGTGTTGTCTTTGGAAAAAGGGATTAAGCTCAATTTGATTGACTGTAGGGGCGATCTCATTAAAGGCGATGAGATCGGCTAGGCGATCGGGGTAAAAATTGCTCACCCCAATGGCGCGGATTTTGCCCTCTTTGTGTAGAGTTTCTAGGGCGCGGTAAGTCCCATAGTAGTCGTTAAAGGGCTGATGTACCAACACCAAATCCAAGTAATCTAAGCCCATTTTCTGTAAGGATTTTTCAACTGAAAGCTTTGCCCTTTGTTCCCCAGCGTTGCTAAACCAAACTTTGGTGGTGATGAACAATTCTTCGCGGGGGACGCTTGCTTTATTGACCGCGCGCCCTAGCCCTGCCTCATTGCCATACATTTGCGCCGTGTCAAAAAGGCGGTATCCCTTGTCTATGGCTTCTAAGACGACACTCTCACATGCCTCATCGGGGATTTGAAACACCCCAAGACCTAGAATAGGCATTTTGACTTGGTTATTTAAGCTGACATACTCCATTAAGCACTCCTCAATTAAAGCCTACACTCTTAGCACAAAAAAGTTAATTAACTCCTTTCCAAGAACAAATCTTTTTGGCTAATTTGCTCCCCCTCGCTCAAAATGGCAGCCCGTTCCACTACACAGAGTAGCTCGCGGATATTGCCATGCCAGCTATAATTGAGCATGCACTCTTGTGCCCCCTTGGAAAAACTCTTCTTGCCCAGATTGTAAGTTTGCAACACTTCTTGTAATTTCCACTCCGCTAAAGGCAGAATCTCCTCTTGGCGTTCTTTTAAGGGCGGGATATGTAGGGGGATTGTTTGGAGTCTAAAAAATAGATCTTCTCTAAACTCTTTGGCGGCAATCTTCTCGTGGATATTGGTGTTGGTGGCGGCAATGAAGCGCACATCAATTTTAATAGGCTTGTGGCTACCAAGCCGCACGATCTCTTTTTCTTGGATCGCTCTTAAAAGCTTGCTTTGGAGTTTCAAGGGCATTTCGCTAATTTCATCTAAAAACACGCTCCCCTTGTGCGCGCTCTCAAACAGCCCCGCCTTGGCACTGGTCGCGTCCGTAAAAGCCCCCTTTTCATAGCCAAAGAGTTCTGATTCTAACAAGTGCTCGGGGATGGCTGCCATGTTGATCGCCACAAAGGGCGCGTCTTTGCGCTTGGAGTGTTCATGGATAAAATGGGCAAAGACCTCCTTACCCACCCCACTAGGACCTTGTAAAAACACACTCGCATCGGTGGCAGCGGCTTTGAGCGCTTGTTTTTGCACCTCTTCTAAGGCTTTTGAGCTGGCTCTAAAAAACTCTTGCGTTTTGGGGGTTTTGCTCTTAGGCGGGTGGATTTTGTGGAACTCCAACACCCGCTTGCTGCGATAAATAGACTCCAAGAGTAATTCAGGCTTGAAGGGTTTTTGGAAAAAATCCTTCACGCCTAAGCGTATCGACTCGATGGCTTTATTGAGTGTGGCATTACCCGTGATCACAATGGCTTCATAACGCCCCTCTAGTTGGCGTAAAAACTCCAGCCCATCCATCTGGGGCATGTTAATATCCGTGATGATGAGTTCAAAACTTGCATCTAGGGCTTTGAGCGCGTCTTTAGGGCTTTTAAAGGCGACCACTTCTAAATCTTCTTGATCGCTAAAAAAGAGTTCTAAACTCTTGCGCATATTAATATCATCTTCCACAATGGCGATTTTCATTTTCTTTCCTTTTCATAGACTTCAAGCACCAAAAGCCCCCCTTCTAAATAGGCATTAAGGGGCGTGGTGATACGCAAGGTGGCATAGTTTTGGTTTTGCATCTGTGTATTAAACCCATTACTCTCAATGCGCACCTCACTTTTATACAAACAATCTAGTACCGCATTTTGGTAGGTTTTTAACAAAATATCCAACAAAAAGAGCTCTTGTTTGGAATCCAGCTTGGGCTCATCCACTGGAATCTCACAGCGATAACGCAAACCCTGATACTTCTTCAATGCCCGCGCAATTCCAAAAGATTGGTGGGTAGCAATCCCATTATGCACCTGTAAGGCATAAGAGATCACAAAATCCTGCGCCCCCAAAAGCCCAACTAGCAAAAAAGCACTTCTACTCAGATTCTTTAGGGCATGTGTTAGCATAGACCACTACATCGCCTTCCACACTCACCAGTTTAACCCCGCTAGCATTGCGCCCGGTTTCACGGATACTCTCCATAGGCATGCGAATCATTTTTCCGCTTTTGGTGAGCAACATTAAATCTTGACTTTCATCCACGCTCACAATGCCGATCAAGTCCCCCGTTTTAGGCGTGATTTTCATGCCAATCACGCCCATGCCTCCCCTCCCTTGTGAGCGGTAAGCCCCCGCTAAGGTTTGCTTGCCCAGCCCCTTAGAGCTGACACTGAGCAACTTTTCTTGTTCGCCAGAGATCACGCCCCCCCCGATCACCTCATCACCCTCTCTTAAGCGCATGCCAATGACCCCCCTAGCTACACGCCCAATCTCTCTAACCCCCTCTATGCCAAAGCGGATACACATCCCCTTTGAGCTTGCCATGAAGAGTTCTTGTGTACCAGAGTTTAGGATTTGGGCAGTTACAAGGGCATCATCCTCATCAAGTACTATGGCGCGTACCCCACCGCGTGTGCGCCCAAAGGCACTTAGATTTGTGCGTTTGATTAAGCCCTTTTTGGTGAAAAAGACTAAGGATTTATCGGGACTAAAATCAGCCGTGGAGAGCGTGGCTTTAATGCTCTCCCCGGGTTGCAAGTCTATTAAATTCACCAATGCCTTGCCAATGGCGTTACGCCCCATCTCCGGGATACGATAGACTTTAAGCCAGTAGAGTTGCCCCATATTGGTGACAAATAGAATGGTATCATGGGTGTTGGCACTAAAGAAAAACTCGATAAAGTCATCCTCATGCGTGTTACCCGAGATTTTGCCCTTGCCCCCACGCCTTTGTTGCTCATAGACTTTTAAAGGCATACGCTTGACATAACCTCTGTGGCTGAGTGTAACAACCATGTCCTCATGGGCGATCAAGTCCTCCACGCCTAAAGTTTCATAGTCCTCCTCAATTTGGGTGAGTCTTGGACTATCAAATTTTTCTTTGATCTCCAAGAGTTCCTCTTTGATCAAATTGTTTAGCTTATCTGCATTCTCCAAAATACCTTGCAAATACCCGATGCGTTCTTGAAGCTGGGTATGTTCCTGCTGGATTTTTTCTTGCTCTAATCCGGTGAGGCGTTGCAAGCGCATCTCTAAAATCGCCTTGCTTTGCTCCTCGCTTAGATTATGTGTCTTGGCTAATGCCTCTTTAGCTCCCAGAGTGTCAGAACTGCTTTTAATGAGTGCAATCACTGCCTCGCTATTTTGCAAGGCGACAAGCAAACCCTCTAGAATATGCACCCTTGCCCTTGCCTTTTCGAGCTCATAAATGGTGCGCCGAATCACAATGGTTTTGCGGTGCACCAAAAAGAGTTTTAAGAGTTCCAAGAGATTAAAAATTCTGGGCTCTTTATTATAAATAGCCAACAAAATCATGCTAAAGGTGCTCTCTAGGGCACTGGATTTATAAAGATGGTTGAGTACAATTTGGGCGATCGCATCCTTTTTAAGCTCAATCACCACGCGCACCCCATCCCGATCGGATTCGTCCCTAACTTCTGAGATTCCCTCTACAATCTTATCGCGTGCTAACTCGCTGATTTGCTCCACCAACTTGGCTTTATTAGTTTGGTAAGGGATTTCCTCAATGATGATCTGTTCTCTTTGTCCGATTTGCTCAAAACGACTCTTGGCTCTGAGCTTGACACGCCCCCGCCCGGTGCTATAAGCCTCTAAAATGCCCGCCTTGCCATAAATAATCCCCCCTGTGGGGAAATCTGGACCTTGAATCACTTCTAAGATGGAGAACAGATCAACTTGGGGGTTATCTAGCACCAATACCAACGCATCAATGATTTCACTAGGGCGGTGGGGGGGGATGGAGGTTGCCATCCCCACGGCAATTCCACTTGAACCATTGATGAGCAAATTGGGCAAACGGCTGGGCAAAATATCGGGTTCTTTAAGCGTGCTGTCATAATTCTCGTTAAAATCCACCGTGTCTTTTTCAATATCCCTCAAGAGTTCCTCGCTAGGAGTTGCCATGCGCGCCTCAGTGTAGCGCATTGCCGCGGCATTATCCCCATCAATGGAGCCAAAATTGCCCTGCCCATCCACTAGAGGCAGGCGCATAGAAAAATCTTGTGCCATGCGCACTAAGGCTTCATACACCGCGCTATCGCCATGGGGGTGGTATTTCCCAATCACATCCCCCACAATGCGCGCACTCTTCTTATAGGGCACTTTAGAACCCAAACCCAATTCGTGCATGGCATATAGAATGCGCCGATGCACCGGCTTTAGCCCATCCCTAGCATCGGGCAAGGCGCGCCCTACAATCACGCTCATGGAGTAGTCTAAATAACTTTCTTGTAAGGACTCCTCAATTTTGACATCTTTAATTTCCATTTACTCTCCTAAAATACAAAATAACCCCCCCATACAAGGATAAAAAAGACCAATGCCACAAACTGGGCCGCACTGCCCATGTCTTTAGCCTTTTTGGCTAGGGGGTGCTCATGTGTGCCCGTAAAATCTACGGCATTTTCAATGGCACTATTGAGTAACTCCACAACCAAGCACAACACCCCGGGCACGATCAAAAGCACAAACTGTACAAAAGAGTGTGCCAAAAAGCACGCCCCAATAAAGCCCAAAAGGGCTAAGAGCACCACTTGCCTAAAAGCAGGCTCATCTGCAAACGCTGCCTTCAAACCCGCCTTAGAGTAAAGCCAAGCTTGCAGAATGCGTTTCATGGCAAGACTTTAAGGCTAAAATGGGGCAAATACTCCCAATAGTCCTTAGAGTGGATCAGCTCCTCCAAACGCCTGAATTGCTGATCCTTGCTGACCAGCTCCACGCCTACATGATCACGCTCATTTTTGGCAAAAGCTAGGAAGTTTTTAGATAATTCTTGAACCTTACTCACTTCATCTTGCAAGCCCGCCATTAAGAGCATCACCATCGTGGTCCCTTGGAAAGAAGTATTGATTTGGTTGAGAGCTTTATCATAGGCTTGTGCGTCAAAGTCTTTGCTTTGGATATCTCCAGATTGTTGCAAGAGAGGATAGAGAATGGCGCGGAAATCTTTAGATTGGAGCTTGATACCCAGTTGCTCGACCAGCACTTCTAAATCCTTAGTCTGCACTTGTGAGCCTAGTAAATTACTGAGGTTAATGGGTTGGTGGGAATCTTTGAGGCGCGCATGCAAAGAAACTTGATAGGTCAGCTTGGGGGATTTAAAATGGCAAGTATTTTGCCCGAATAACACCTCTTTGAGGCTCAAATCCACCACACAAGTTGCGCTTTGTGGCATCCAGGGCTTGGAGGCGTGGATTTTAGGCAGATCGATATGGAATTGCAGGGCGTTGGATTTAACAGGGGCTAGGCGCACTTGGATTCCCTCAATTTTGTCTGACACGCCCGCACTGGTGCAAGTGATATTTTTAAAACCCGTGCAAGTAAAAGGGGTGGCATGGATACGCTTGGCAATGACATTCAAACTCTCTTCTAACTTGCCCTTGATATCGCCACTCAGTTTGAGCCCCACGCCCAAGAGCACCACTACCAAAAACGCCCCAATACCCAAAAAAATCGCCATTATTTTTCTACTCATGATGCTAATCACCTTAAAAAGCAATGTCTAACTCAATGCTACCGATGTTGTGGTTGCGGGGTTGTTCCCTAAAAGTCTTGCTCCAATCAATCGCGCTAAAGGAAAAACGCCACCCCTTGTAAGCGATCGCTACCCCCACCTGGGCGTTGTAAAGAAAATAGGGCAGTTGTGTTTGTTGGCGTGTCTGGGGGTCATTACCTTGCACAAACACATCTAAGGGTTGGAATAGACCCGTGGCCCCTGCAAAGAGATAAAAAGAAAAGTGGTTGCTATAGGGCATTCCCCCAGCAAATGCGCTATGGATAGAATTAGGACCAAAATCGGCTTCTAAGTTATAGCCCATCCTGAGCATAGAGCCAATTTTAAAGTTGGTCAAGGCATTGCCCAGTTGCAAACCCGCCCCGGGGAGCATATCGATACTAAAAAAACGGCTTTTATAAAAATCGAGTTTTTGCAACCACGCATAGTTAATCTCAAAAATGAATTCGTTTTTGATCTGGTTATGCCAACCCAAAAACTTAGGATCGTGTGCCCATGTGTGGATCAAATTTTGGGTTTGTTCAGCCAAAGAAGCTGGACCGACCATGCCCACAGAGATTGAAAGCCTCTCCAAAGCATGCGCACTTCTTTGGAAAATCCCAAAATTTAGGCGCAGCCAACCTCCGTAGAGATGATCGCCCTTGACAATCTCTGTCAATAGGCGGTGGGCTAGCGTGGGGGTGTACATATCTTGGGTCAAATAAATATTAAAGCGAGTCATGCGCTCTTTTTTGCCTTGCAAACTCACAAAGCGTGCCCAAGACATGGGCGATTTTTTTTGAAGATCGTATTCTTTGCTCACCCAGCCGATGCGCGTGCCGGCTGTGTAGTAGCGATCGATGTAGGGATTAATATAGCCATCGTTTTCGGTTACCAACTCAATATATTGTTTGTGGTAAGGAGTTAGGGTAGTGGCTTTTACGAAACACAGCAAAACACAAAAAGAAAAGCAGAACAACCGCATGGGTGCATTATAGCAGAAAAAGCCTAGAGGGGGCTTTAGAGCTACTTTTAAAAATACCAAGTGTGGGAGACAAAAAGACTATAATTGCGCACAAAACGCGAGCCAATCTCGGAGTCAAAGGGAAACTTAAAGCCCACCTCGATTGAGATGTCATGGTAGAGAATCACGGTTTGGAAGCGCACGCCAACTTGTCCAAAGAGTCTAAAATAAGTACCTTTAAAAGAAAAGCTAGTAAAGGAGCGGTAGTTTTCAATAAAAAAGTTTTTAGAGAACTTAGAAGTGGTCCATGTATTGGCAGCCACCATCATGCCATAGAAGAGTCCCCAAACATTCAGCGGGTTTTTATTGTATTCGATCACAATGTCTGCGCCCGCTCCATAGGTAAACATATTGGTCTCAACATTGCTACTTTTATCCAAAATCACAAAACCATAGTCCAAAAAGCCGTAGTAGCGTGTGTAAAGCCAGCGATCTAAAGGGTTATACTCATAACCAAATAAGATACCAGCCCCTTCAATGGTACGTACATTTTTGATGCGATCTTTCCCCTCACCGGTGTAAAACTGCATCTGCCCCAGCTGGTATTGGCTGAGCAAGAAAGTCCGGCTTTTGGCAGCAAAAAGAACGGAGGGGAGAAAACCCCCTAAAAACCCTGCGGTAAGAATCAGTGCTTTAACTTGGATGCCACACCTTAGTAATTGCCATTGAGGGGTGAGGCTAAGTTATCTTGGTGGTTAGTCCAATTTTGCAAGATATTGCCCCCTTGTGGTGTATAGATAGGACCTGTGCCCTGTGTCGCATCTTGAATGGCATTTTCTTCATTGATGATATTATCCACTTTCTCTGTGGTTTTTTCATCATCAATTTTGTGTTCCAAGCTTTTTTCCAATGTGGCATCTTGGGTGGCTTGCTGTTGTTGGGGTGTTTCTTTACTGGCCTGCTGGTTAGCACCTTTAGCTTGCGTGGGTTGTTGGCTAGAGGATTTGGAAGTGTCTTTGCAAGCATGCAAGGCTAAAACGCCCACCACAGACAAAAACAAAACCCCAAGCCCCCTAAGAAATCTACCTGTATCCATCATCTGTCCTTTTTGAGTATAATTGTGTTGCAGTTTAGCATATTTATAATAAATATCCTCATAGGCTGTGGCAGATGAAAATAAGTTGTGATTTGGATTTGGAGGGTGTTTTGCTCCCAGACTTTTTAGGGTTGCTGTTAAACCCACCTAAAAGTTATGCGAGTTACTACCTACTCAAAGAGTTGGAGCTAGGTCATAAGGGCTGTGTAGAAGTGGAGCGTTTGGAAGTGGTGGTTAAAAACACCCTGCAAGTCAAGACCCAAGCCCTTTTATTCAAACAACCCCTAGATTTGGTGGTTTTCCACCACACCCCCTACCACCTCAAATTATTTGTCCCCAAGCGTTTTTATGTCTATGGCAAGTTGGAACACAACCCTTACACCCACACCCTCCAAATGATCAACCCCCAAGTCATCGACCAACCTAATAGCATTGAACTACACTTCAAACGCCCACCCACAAATGCCTACAAACAACAGGGCTATCAAAATTACAAAGATTATTGCTTGAGCTTGATCAATGCGCCGCGTTTAGAGAAACTCAAAGATTTGGGCGTGCCTTTAGAAGTGGTGGAAAATTTGCAAACCCTCTTTTACCCCACCCTTGAATTTGTGCGCGCTTTTGAAACCCATAAAGGCTTGTTTGGCAAATACCTAAGAGCCCTTAAATTCATTGAGGCGATGGCACATATGCTTGCTTTGAGCACTAAAAAGGTGCATTTTCCTAGCAAATTTAAAGGGCATGCCAACACCCAAGCCCTCCGAGCCTTTTTACAAAATCTGCCCTTCCAACTCACACGCGATCAAATGAGCACGATTGGGAGTATCCAGCAAGACATGCAAGCGGATAGGGCGGCTAAACGGCTTGTGATGGGCGATGTTGGCTGTGGTAAGACCATCATTATTTTAGCCAGCGTGGCTCTTGCTTCCCCCTATAAAAGCGTATTGATGGCCCCGACCACGATTTTAGCCAAGCAAATTTACCAAGAGGCACTTAAATTTTTGCCCTCCAGCATTAAACCTTATTTGTTTTTGGGAGGCTCGTCTAAAAAAAGCCTAGAAGCCCTTGAACAAGCCGATTTTATCATCGGTACAACCGCACTTTTATACACACCCTTTGACACCTCTAAGGTCGCCTTAGTGCTGAGTGATGAACAACACCGCTTTGGCACCAAACAACGCCATGCTCTAGAAGTGCTCTCAGGCTCTAGCCCGCCCCATCTGCCCGTAGAAGACCTAGAGGATTTTTATCAAGAAGAGAGTATATCCCAAGTTGCTATCCCCAGTGCCAGACCCCATTATTTGCAATTTTCCGCAACGCCAATTCCTAGAACCCTAGCCTTGATGGGGGCTAAATTCATCGCCACTAGCATCATCAAAGATAAACCTTATCATAAAGATATTGCAACCCGCATCATCTATAGAGATCATTTCTCCGACTTAATAACACACATTAAAACCCAAATTGCACAAGACAAGCAAGTTGCTATCATCTATCCTTTGGTGGAAGAGAGTCAAAAACAAGATTATCTTTCCTTGAGTCAGGGCGCACCATTTTGGCAGAAACATTTTAAAAGAGTCTTTATCACCAGTGGGAAGGACAAAAATAAAGAAGAAGTGGTGGAGAGTTTTGCTCAACAAGGTGATATTTTGCTCGCCACAACATTAATTGAAGTCGGGATTAGTCTCCCCAAACTCTCCACCATTGTCGTTGTGGGGGCTGAGAGGCTAGGTTTAGCGACCTTGCACCAGTTAAGAGGGCGTGTGGCACGCTTGGGGGGCAAGGGCTATTGCTATCTCTTTACCCACAAGACCCACAACCCACGCTTAGAGGACTTTAGCCAAACCCTAGATGGGTTTGAGATTGCCAACTTGGATTTGAAATACCGCAATGTGGGCGATCTCTTGAGTGGGACACAACAGAGCGGGACTCATTTTAATTATTTAGACTTGCGTGCCGATCAAAAAGTGGTAGCAGAGGTCAGCGTGTTATTTTAAAGAATATTTGCAGTGCAATTAATCCAATTTGTGCTATACTTTGGAGTTCATTTTTTAGACTATTTAAGGAGAGAGCATATGGAAGTGGGCATGCGGCAGAACTATGCAAGTTCTGTGAGCGTCTCTGCTAAAGAGGCCGCACAGTACGATTATTCCATCGCTAGGCTATTCATCATTGCCATGATCGTTTTTGGCGTGATTGGCATGGTGGTGGGGGTGGTTTTGGCTTTCCAGCTGGCATTTCCCGGGCTAAATCACGTCTTGGGTGAATATAGTTATTTTGGGCGTTTGCGCCCCGTGCATACCAATGGTGTAATCTATGGCTTCACTTTGGGGGGGATTTGGGCAAGCTGGTATTATATTGGACAAAGAGTCTTAAAAATTACCTATAACGACTATCCATTTTTAAAGACAGTGGGCTATCTGCATTTTTGGATTTGGATCGTTGCTTTGCTATGGGGGGTTTTTAGCCTTCTGGCCGGGGAAACCCAAAGCAAAGAATATGCCGAGCTCTCATGGCCCATTGACATTTTGGTCGTGATTGTGTGGGTGCTTTGGGGGGTTAGCATGTTCGGGAGCATGGGGGTGCGTCGCGAGAACACCATTTATGTCTCTTTGTGGTATTACATTGCGACCTATGTCGGGATCGCTGTGCTCTATATCTTTAACAACCTCTCAATCCCGACCTACTTAGTCGCCCACACCGGAAGTATCATGCACTCTATCTCCTTATATGCGGGGAGCAATGATGCGTTGGTGCAATGGTGGTGGGGGCATAATGCTGTGGCGTTTGTTTTCACCAGTGGGGTGATTGGCACGATTTACTACTTCTTGCCCAAAGAGAGTGGGCAACCCATCTTTTCTTATAAATTGACCTTGTTTTCTTTTTGGAGCTTGATGTTTGTCTATATTTGGGCAGGCGGGCACCACTTGATTTATTCCACCGTGCCTGATTGGGTACAGACTCTCTCCTCTGTGTTCTCAGTCATCCTTATCTTGCCCTCATGGGGAACGGCAATCAACATGCTCTTAACTTTGCGTGGGCAATGGCACCAGCTCAAAGAATCCCCCCTGATCAAATTCTTAGTCTTGGCTAGCACTTTCTATATGCTCTCTACTTTAGAAGGCTCCATCCAAGCAATTCGCTCGGTCAATGCTTTAGCCCATTTCACCGATTGGATCATCGGGCATGTGCATGATGGCGTGCTAGGTTGGGTGGGCTTCACACTCATTGCAGCGGTCTATCATATGGTCCCCCGCGTGTTTAAAAGAGAACTCTACTCGGCCAAATTGATGGATATTCAGTTTTGGTTAATGACCTTGGGAATCGTGCTCTACTTCTCTTCCATGTGGATTTCTGGGATCACACAGGGCATGATGTGGCGTGATACCGATCAGTATGGTAACTTGGTCTATCAATTTGTAGATACCGTGCGCGCCCTATTCCCTTTCTACATTATCCGTGGCATTGGGGGTAGCTTGTATCTCATTGGATTCTTCATCTTTCTCTACAATGTGATCATGACAATCCAAAAAGGACGGCTACTTGAAAAAGAGCCTGCCTATGCTACGCCTATGGGCACAAAATAAGGAGGATTGATGTTTGGCTTCCTAGAAAAAAACCCGTTCTTTTTCACTTTGGCATTCGTGGTCGCCTTTGCAGTTGCTGGGATTGTTGAAATCCTGCCCAACTTCTTTAAATCTGCGCGCCCTATCGAGGGCTTGCGCCCTTATACCGTCTTGGAAACAGCGGGCAGACAAGTTTATATTAAAGAAGGGTGTTACAACTGCCACTCCCAGCTGATTCGCCCCTTCCAAGCTGAAGTGCAACGCTACGGGGCTTATAGCTTGAGTGGGGAATATGCCTACGATCGCCCTTTTTTGTGGGGGTCTCGTCGCATTGGACCAGACTTACACCGCGTGGGCGATGTGCGCACCACTGCTTGGCATGAAAAACATATGCTAGACCCATTAAGCGTGGTGCCCGGAAGCATCATGCCTGCCTATAAACACCTATTTAGCAAGGATAGCGACTTTGAAACGGCATTTGCAGAGACCTACACACAAAAAAAGGTCTTTGGCGTGCCCTATGATACACCCAATGGCGTTAAGTTAGGCGACATCAAAGAGGCTAAAAAACTCTTTTTAGAGCAAGCACAGGCAATTGTGAATGACATGCAAAGTCCTCAAATTAAAGAATCGCTTAAACAGGGCAAAGTGAAAGAAATTGTCGCTTTGATTGCCTATCTCAATAGCTTGGGCCAAGCGCGCGTTTTAAAACCGCAAGCCACTGGTTTTAACCCCAGCAAGCCTAACTTGGCCCTAGCTCCGCAACAAGGAGGCGAGTAATGGATTTAGACACGCTTAGAGGTTTTGCTTATGTGTTCTTTACCATTCTTTTTACCATTTTCTTGTATGCTTATATCGTCAGCATGTATGTCAAGGACAAAAAAGGCATCACAGATTATGAGCGTTATAGCCAACTTGCCCTACAAGATGAGCTAGATGACGTTGTGATTGAGCCCCGCTCTCCCCTATCCCAGTCTAAGAGAGGCTAACTATGGATATTCTCAAGGATCATATTAATTTGTTTGCCTTAGGGGCTGCCCTTGTCATTTTAGTTCTCACCCTGAGTATGGCTTCCTCCCTGTTTAAAGCGATGCGCGAAAGAACCAGCAGTGGTGATCTGTATAATAACGGGCACCAATACGATGGGATCGCCGAGTTTCTCAACAATATCCCCTCGGGTTGGTTAGTGAGTTTTTTGGCCATCATCGTTTGGGGGTTGTGGTATATTTTCTTGGGCTATCCTGTATTCAATTACTCCCAAATTGGAGAATACAATAAAGAGGTTACCCAATACAACCATAACTTTGAAAATAAGTGGAAAAACTTAAGCCAAAAGGATTTGGAGCAGATGGGGCAGGGCATCTTTTTGGTGCAATGCTCGCAATGCCATGGGCTGGAGGCGACCGGGCTAGACAATACAGCCAGAAACCTAGTGAGTTGGGGCAAAGAAGAAGGGATTGAAGAGATAATCAAGCAGGGCTCTGTGGGCTTGGGTTATCAAGCGATGGAAATGCCTCCCATTGAGATGAGCGCAGAAGATGCCAAAGCAGTAGCCAGTTATGTGATGGCAGAAATCTCTACTTTGAAACGCACGAAAAATCCCCAGCTAGTCAAAACAGGGGAGGGCATTTTCCAAAACATGTGTGCCAGTTGCCATGGGGCTGATGGGAAGGGTCAAGGGGGCATGGCAGCCGATTTGACTCACTATGGCACACAAGAATTCTTAAAAGAAATCCTAGAAAAGGGCAAAAAGGGGCATATTGGGGAAATGCCTAGCTTTGCTTATAGGCATTTTAATGACATTCAGGTGCGCGCTCTAATGGGCTTTATCCAGTCTTTGCAAGGAGAAGAGGAATGAATGGCTTATTTGGTCTCAATGGGATATTAGGTTGTTTGATCGTCGTGGCGATCTTGTTGTTGGTGGTGGTCTTATTTGGCACGCAAGCAGTCAAAATCCAGCAAAGAGAGGCAACCCACTACTACCAGCTGGACACGAAAAACATCCAAATGTTTGAGAAAAATAAACAATTTTACCAGTACAAGGAGTAGCGATGTTTACCGGAATGGAAAAATTACTGGGGCTTTTTTTGTTTGTGTTGTTCTTCGTAACCATCGTTTTGTATTTTATTAAGCCCCAATTCTTATTTGCGGTTTGATTATTTGTGGTGGCTTTTGTGGTTACCATGGATTCTGTGTGCTGGGCAAGGTCTGTTTGTCCAGGATAATGGGGAGGGGCATCTTGTGCCTAAAAGCGTGGCACTGGTGGAGCAAGTCTCTAACGAGTTATTGGCAAAAGCTAAAATCTCTTTGGTCGTGTTCATGGGAGGCTCCAAGGATTTAGAAACCAAGGAGCAACGCCAAGTCTATCAAGAAAGCAAGCTAAAAACTTTGCATGCCCCCTTTGTTGCCCTCTTTGCTTATTATAAAGCCCAAAAGATCGAGATTGTTGCCAATCCAACCAATCTTTTGGACAAAGATAAGATTTTTTTTGAACACATGGCCCCTTTTTTACCTAAAAAGTGGGGAGAAAATGAGGCGCAAAACAACGCCCGCTTTTCTTTTGCCCTGCTAAATGGTTACACCTACATGGCAGAGGTGCTGAGCAGAGCCCGCCATGTGAGTTTGGAGAGCAATATCAAAGAGGACAACCCCAACAGTTTTATGAAAACTACACTTTATATTTTGCTCTGCTCCCTTTTAGCTCTCTTTTTTTATGGTTATTTTTTTGGAAGTAAGAAATCTCAATGAAAACAAGAAACAAAAAAGAAAAGAATTATTGGCCCCTAGGTATTTTGTCTGTTTTATTAGTGGGATTAAGTTTGGTGGTGGCATTAGTGGTGGTGGCGATCAAATACACCCCCCAAAGCGATACCACCTATCTACACCAGCACACCTACACCGATAGCCACATCAATACCATGCTCCAAAGTTACCATGCATTCTTGCAAGATTATGATGTCAAAATTGGTAATGCTGATCAACAGCTCATCCCGACATTTCCTTACTACCTGAACCAAAACACCCCCTTGCTTTGGCTGACTTTGGAAGATAACCGCATCGATCTATGGGTGCAAAAACGCCAAAAAGACATGGTGTTTCCGGAGTTTTCTGTTACTTTGTTAAGACTCAAGACCCCCCCAAAGGCACTCCAGCTAAACTGCAAGCAAACCGATCGGCAGTTGCTCACCTGCCACTTGCCTGCCTTTAGCATCCCTGAAGGGCGCTACCAACTCTTAATTAGCGTGAAGTTCAAAGACACCACGCTATCGCTGATTCAGCCCGCCTATGCGCGCAAACCCTAGAAGGTGAAGGCGTAGTTGATATACCACGAATACATCCGCCGGATGTAGAGCGTGCCGTCATTTTTACTCTGCAAAAACGGGTTATTTTTGAACATGGGGAATTTGATCCCCGCCTCTATGCTACTGTGTTTGAGCAAGCGCAAACGCCCTCCCACATTCAACAAGAGCTGGAATGCGGTCGCCTGCTTATCCAATCCCGCATAGGTCAAGGTGACATCTTTAAAATCTGGCGTGGCTAAAATCCAGCTATTACCCGCCAACTGGACTCCCCCAAAAACCCCCAAAGCCATGACTTGGCTATTGATAATATTAATCACAATATCGCCCCCCCCGCCATAGGTGAGCATATTAGGCTGGACGGGCTTTTTGCTCCCAGCAATTTGTTGCAAAATCCCCATGACATTGATTTTACATTGTGGCTTGATAACGGGGGGGATAGCAGGGGGCACTGGCAGACCGGGGGGAACACCGGGAGGCACTTGAATACCGGGTACACCTGTGGGCAAACCAGTACAACTTACCGGACTAGAAACACTATTAGCATTGGGGTTTGGGAACTCAATCCCATCTGTATGGGCGTAGTCAAAAAAGCCATAGACTTTAAAACCAATGTATTTGATTGGATAGGCTTGGTAACCTATTTGGAGCCCAAAACCCCGCAGAGGAGTGGTGGTAGTTACTTCATTCCCCCCCTTTTGCATACGGACTTGCGCCTTACCTTGTTGGTAACCACCCTCTATAAAAATCCCATTAGGTGCTGCACCCAATGTGCCTAAAGACAACACTGCCAAAGAATACCGAAAAAAAGCATGCATGAAAACCCTTTGTTTTAATTTAAAATATCGGTTAATCCGTAGTTTAATATAACATGCTTAGACAAAATTTGAGCAAAATTCTTAGAAAGGCGCACCACTAGATGCTAGGGCAACAAAAACAGGAAAATTAAAAGTCGCGAATATAGCTCACTTGTAGGGCGTAGATACGGCGCACATTGGCTTGTAGGGTTTGGCCTTGGGCGTTGGTCAAGCTAAAATAGCGGTGTGTGATGGTGGGAATCTTAATGCCCAACTCAATGCCATTTTTCTTAGAAACTTGAGCGCGTAAGGCAAAATTCACCAAAAATTGGAAATTAGCCGGGCTGTAGCTAGAGTGTTTGTTGCTTTTTACATAGCTTTGTAGTTGCTTTTGTAAAGAACTCGCCCAGCTATCCCCAGCTAGCTGGAAACCCACCGCAAAACCAAAGATAAAATCCTTAGTGCTCACAAAATTATAAATCATGTCCATCCCCGCTCCATAGGTGTAGAGATTAGAAGTGTATTGCCCAGCATAGCTATCTTTTTCGGTCATGGTGTAAGCACCAAATGGAAACTCTGTATCGGCTTTTAGCGAGCCAAAGCGGTTGTGGTTATAATCAAAGAAGACAAAATAGCGCAATCCAAAGGACCTTTTGGGGCCAAAAAATTGTTTGTAGCCCAGTTGCAACCCAACACCCACTAATGGGGGGAAATTCATGGTCATTTTGGTGGGTTGTGGGAGATTTGAACTCAACACTTGGTTTTGAATCCCACTGGCTTGGTAGTTAAAGCCAATGAAAAAATTAGAGAGCTCCCCAATGGGGGCATCTTTTTTCTTGATCTGATGGGTGTTCTTAGAGGCTACCACCTCGTGATTGTGATCTCCATGTTCATGTTCATGTTCCACACTCTCCATTTTTTTCATGTCATTTTCTAAGTCGTTGGTGGGTGGCATGCCCATCATCGGACTATTGTCTAGACCTCTAATCCCTACCCCATGCAGTATGGGGACACAAATCCCGCTCAAAAGACATGTTTTCAGTAGCAGATGACAAAAAGAAAGCCCTTGTTTATTAAAATTTTCATATTTGTATCTACGCACAAAAGTCCTTGTATGTTCAATTTATTATTATTAGATAGTATAATCATATTACTTAATATTTACTAAAATTTTAAGATATTGTTTATTGGATTTAGTAATATCAAAAAACATTTTTAAAAGCGGAATGGAGTATTTTATATTCCATTAAATGTTAATATGTTAGCATAAGAGACTACAATGCTGGACTAAGCTGTAGGGATATGGTTATTTGCAGGAGCGCATATGTCCGTCCATTACTATTTCTCTCTGGTTAGCTCTGGTTTGAAGTGCTTGAGCCTATTGGTTGGGGGTGCGTCTTTTTTATTGGGCACACCCGCTATTTTTACCCCCAAAGATAAAGCCAGTTTGCAGGCTTTGTTGCAAAACCCCCATATCTCTCTCCAGCAGATCGATACCAAGCACGTTAAAGACATGAGCTATTTATTTTGCTTGCAGGAACCTTTGCACAAAAAAGGGATTTGCACCGCTTATCGTGAAGATTTTAAAGGGATTGGCAAATGGGATGTTAGCCATGTGGAGAATATGGAGGGTATGTTTATGAATCAGGTGCATTTTAATGAACCCTTACGCAAATGGAATACCCTACGGGTTAAAAATTTTAGCTACATGTTTGCCAATGCCACCAGTTTTAACCAACCCATCAACAACTGGAACACTTCTAGCGGGGTAGAT